>JBAYGX010000050.1:0-10295 GCA_041666465.1 Candidatus Altimarinota bacterium | reverse complement strand
GATGTCGGTATTATAAGTTTTGCCGAGGGAGAGGAATCTACAAGTACGGCAACACAGACAACTATTTCCGATTGTCCCGAGCAAATATCCGGCGCGTTAGCCGAGAAAAGCGCCGAGTTATTGGAGAATGCGCAAACCGCTTTATCCAGTACTGGGACTACAACAGAAGTTGTTGACGAAACTCTTATCCCTTTGGATGTGCAGTTTCGCGAAGCAGCCGATGAGATATTCGAAGATGCAACTGCAACTTACGACCTTGAATCCGGAATACCTGAGACAAGTAACTATTTAGCGACTTGCCAAGCGCTTGTTGAAAAAGAGGTAGAAAACAATGAAGTGGTTTTGAAAACCATGGTTGCCTCAAGTGCTTCCGCAAAAGAAACAACCGCATTACTTGATGAATACAAGTGGATAAATGAAAAACTCCGAGAAATGCTGGAAACAACCGGCTATGTAAACGCTTACCTGTCGAAGATATCCAGTAGCTCATTTGAATTTACCAAAACTTGCGTATCAAGATGAAAATAAAAATTCTACAAAACTGGAGGATAAGTCTCGCGTTCGTACTGATGGTCGTATTTGTAAATTGGCAAATCATTTCCGCCGCTACCACCCCGTACGAAAGCAAATATTCAACGAAATATTATTCCAATGTTTATGATGCGGTGGTCGCGTATCACAGTAAGATGAACGATCTTATGAACAGCAAAATCGAAATTCTTGTAAGCGGAACGCCTAATGATTCTCAAATGAACAGCGATGGTGTTTGCAGTAGTGAAAATGTTTCAACTTATTGCCTTGCTGAAGAGATGGTTGATGAATATATCGAGTTTAGAGCAGGTCTTGAAGATCATGCCATTTACGCAACTGATGCCGGAGATACGGATACCATGGTCCTTTCGACAGTTTCAACCAAGGCCAAAGCAAGAGGTCAACTTATTACGCTTGAACAAGAAAATGCGATAAAAATCATGGATATGGCTTTGGCGGCTTATAACGAACTGCAAATCGCATTGCCTCTCCATAACAGCTACAAACAAACCATTGAAGATTTGGAAAATTATAATTCCGCGCTTGGTGAATTCAGAACCGAAGTCACCGAATGGGAAAATGACTTCATAGATGTATCAACAACCGATTGTAAATAATGAAAAAAACTTTTGATCAAAAATGGGGATTGATGATACTTTCCGGAGTCATACTCTTTATAGCTTTTTATTCGGCTCCCGTTTCATTAAGTGCCGATGAGGAGGAACCCGGTTTTTTCGATTATCTTTTCCCGGAAGCTTATTATGAAAATTTATCGAAAGATATTTATGAGAAAAACAATATAGATCCGAGTGTCGCCCCGAATTGGGATAATATTTTTGGTTCAACCGGAGATGATAACGCTCAAAATTTATATCTGCTTATTTATAATAAAGTGAAAAATGACCCCGCTTCGGCTGCTCTCGAAAATACCGCGGCCGAATACGGATACACAAAGGGGCGAATGATGGATCTTGTCGGTGGGGATTTATATGCGATATACGATTACGATGTCACCGCCTCCAAATATGTTTGGGGCGATGAAGAGGCCTCTCAAATACAATCAATTGAAGGACTTGTTGCCAAGTATGATGAAATAACAAACTATTATAACAATCAACTTGCGATTGAAACTTTGAACAGCGACTTGAGCAATACGGCAATGTCGCATGAGATTTTCGCGAATGGAACCACGGAAGATTCTGGATTCGATTTGATAGTTGATTTGAAAACAATAGAAATAATTTTATTTGGTGCCGCAAATGAAGATGGATACGGAAGTGAAATGAGTTCGCCCGACAATGCAGATGACGGCTCTTCTGGTGGACTTGGCGTTGATACGGAATCACCTACTGAAGAGGAAGTGGTTTCCGACGAACCAAGTAGCGAGGAGGAGGAGATCCTCGCGGAAACTGAAGAATCCGCAACCGAATCCGATAAATCTTTTGAATGTTTTGAAAACAGTAATTTAAGCGATGCGTTAGCCGGAGCTCTTGGCGGAAGTGACAGCTCTACTGATGGCGCTTCGTCAGGGAGTGGGAGTGAAGATGGTACTGGAAGTTCGGCAGATGGTTCCGGCGATGGCGGAGGTGACTCTTCCGACATAGGCATACCAATCCCCGCTGCAGCAGATTGGTCGGACCCGCTTCCTTGCACCGATACGATTTGCCTTGAAGTTAATTTTGTTACCGAATCGGACGATCCTGTCGAATCGGGGATGGAAGAAACAACCAACTGTATTTACTGTCATTTCTCTTATATTTCCCAAATGCTTGAAAACATCACTTCTCACAGCCTTACACCAAGTAAGGTAACCGGGAATATCATGGAAGATTCGACATGCAAAGAGAGCAGTCTTAAGTTCTGGCCTAATTTTTATGTATTTGTAATCGGAAGTCCGATTTTGACACCTTCGAATGATGATTTGATAATAGATACCGGACATATCGCCGACAATTTTATTAAAGCTCTTTACCCAAGCCGCGAAACCGACTCTTCGACCGGCTACAGCG
Organism: Candidatus Altimarinota bacterium; assembly: GCA_041666465.1. Taxonomy (GTDB): domain Bacteria; phylum Patescibacteriota; class Gracilibacteria; order UBA1369; family UBA12470; genus XYC2-FULL-41-22. Next base: position 7,755 of record JBAYGX010000050.1, on the reverse strand, counting down.
CAGCCGATTTGAATGCAATGCTCGTTGATAATGCCGGTATCAGCTCCGGTCTTATTGATGTCACAAGCGAAGTAATGGCATTAACCGATCAACAAAACCAAGCACAAGCGGAAATATTGGAACAGTTTGTTTTGAATTCCCAAATGAGCGATGCGAATAAAATGTATCAAGCCATCTCCGAACAAATGGAACAGTTTAATTTATTTTTTGAGAGTATTTTGGATTTGATTGGCGGAGACAGTTGTGCTGCGTCCGATGACGGTCCGAGTTTCCAAGGATGTATCGAGTCAATATATGCTAAAGATTATACGAAATGAAAATTTGCCTTAAAATCTCGTTGATATTGGCTCTTGTTGTGTTGTTCACGGCAAAACCTCCTGTTGTTTCCGCAGCATCGGCATGCGGAGGAGCTGCCGGTTTCACTACTTGGCTATCTTCCGTTATAGAGCTTGAAGATTTTTCCGTTTATTGGAATGATATTTTTTCAAAAAACCCATGTCAGCTTTCCGACATCTTGGCTGTCGACGAAAGACTTGATGTAATAGCTGAATCTTTAAGGCAAGTTTATTATTCCAATATCGATTCTGCAGACCTCTCCGTCGAATCCAGTGATTTGGTCGATGATGGATCGGAAGAAAGTTCTTATTCTTGTGATACCGAAAGTGTCGAAGCCCTTAAACTCGAATACAAGGTAACAAAAGCCGAACTTTATTTCGTAAGAAAAGCGAATGGCATTAATTCCGATGCTTTGACCGGTATCGAATCGGAAACCGTAATAAATAATATTGTTGCAACTTATCTTTATGATGATTTGTATTATAAAATGCAAGATAAGTATGTCATTGGATTTAAGAATAAGGAATGGTTTTCCGAAGAAGATTTCGATACTTATTTCTCAAGCTGGTTGACCAAATACGAAGATAATATCCCAACTTACATAATTTGTGATAGCACATGGCAACCTCTTGTCGATAAATGGACTGAAATTTGGGATAAATATGATGCGGCAAAAGCGAAAAAAGTAGAAGAGAAGAAACAAGCAGAAGCTGAAGAGAAAGCAGCTGCCGCACTTGGGGCTAAAGATGCTCCCGCCGGTGATACAAAAGGTTTTTTCGCAAAACATTTTGATTTTGACAAATCCGGATTAAAAGAGGTTTCCGAACTTATAACAAAAAATGAGTTTGCCGAAGATGAAGAAGAAAGTGAGTCATCTTCAACTTCAACAAACGATGGAAGTATTTCTTCGACTTATCAGAGCTATACGGATCTTCTTTCTCAATATGACACCGACTTCACCAAAGCTCAACTTTTGGCAAATTATAAGACCATGTACGGAGAAGGCGGCAGTGAAATCGCAAGAAGTTTAACCGCTTTAATCACCGATCTTAATACTACATTGACGGAGACCATTACCTTACTTACCACTGAAATTAACAAGAAAGCGCATAAGGTATCGAAGAAACAGTGTAATGGGTAGTCTGGTGTTTATCGTATCAATATGATACGATAAATGTGCTTAAATGATACGAAAATGATTGAATTGTCAAAAAGACATCAGGAAATTATAAAAATAATCCTCGAAAAAGGTGTTTTTCAGTCTTCGACTATTCATTCGGAAATATTGAAATCAACAGGACATGTTTCGCTTGTTACTGTAAAAAGAGCGTTATCAGAAATGGTTGTGTCCGGTATCCTTAAATTAACCGGATCCGGTCGATCTACAAGTTACAATATTACTACTTTGGGAAGAGTTTCCGCCGACATCAATGCCAAGTCATATTGCGCTATTGATCCCGATAGGCGATATGGTATAAACAGCTACGATTTTGATTTGTTTTCCGAACTGCCTGGCGATCTTTTCGATAATAAAGACCTTACGATATTCAATCATGCTACCAGTGAATATATAAAAAGGACTAAAAACATATCAAAAACCATTCAAAAAAAAGAGTTGGAACGACTTATTATCGAGTTGTCATGGAAATCTTCAAAAATAGAAGGCAATACTTATACATTACTTGATACGGAAAATTTGATTTTGGAAAATAAAGAAGCGCCTGGACATGACAAAAATGAAGCGCGTATGATTTTAAATCACAAAGAAGCTTTTAATTTCGTAAGAGAAAATACCGATGAGTTTAAAACCCTTAATCGAGTAAATCTCGAAAAACTTCATGCTATCTTGGTCAAAGATATGGGTGTTGGTTTGGGATTTAGAAATGGACTTGTCGGTATTACAGGTTCGAAATATCAACCTTTGGATAATATCCATCAAATCCGCGAGGCTGTGACCGCTCTTTCCAATGCGATTTCAAAAATGGAAACGCCATATTCAAAAGCTCTTCTGGCTATTTTGGGCATAAGCTATATTCAACCTTTTGAAGATGGCAATAAGAGAACATCTCGTCTTATGGCAAACGCATTACTTTTATCGCACGGACTTGCCCCACTCTCGTATCGCAGTGTTGAAGAAAACGAATATCGTGAAGCTATGCTTGTTTTCTACGAATTAAATTCCATCGTTCCTTTCAAAAAAATATTCATAGGACAATACGAATTCGCGGCGAAAAATTACGCGGTAAAACCGGTTTCGTAATATGAAGTTTTGCTTACGCAAAACTATTCGCGCCTGCTACTTTTTCACGATCGAAAGAATCGTCCCCTTGTATGTTTGATTTAACAGGCTTTTTTTGACAATCCCATGCCTTCTCTCCATTGATTGGATGTGAAGCGGAATGTCGTGCTGGCAGTATGGACAGAAGTCTTTTCTGTTCGATACGGTTTTGCCGCAACTTAGGCAGTTAATCAACATGAGTGAGGAGGCTTTAGATTTTTATTTTATGGAGATTGCTGTATGGGCCGTTTGCTTCGCTACCGGCTTATGAGTAGTTCTTGTCGAGGAATGAGTCGAAATCCGATTCCCTAATCCTGTAAACGCGTCCCAGTTTAATAGCTCTAAGCTTTCTGTCCTTAATTAATTTCAGCACTGTCAGGTGATGGACTTGCAAGACCTTCGCCGCTTGCTCTGGTGTCATTAGGTTACTTCCCATTTTCGCGCGTTTAATTCTATTTAATTCTCTTATATTTTACTATAGTCTATTTAATTTTTCAAGTTTTTGTTTTTGTTTGTGTTTGCGAGCTTTACTTTATCATGTTTTATAAAAGTTAACAGCTTTTTATCTATTTCTACTTGCGTTTGAATCGTTTTGTTTTATTTTTATCAAGTTGAGTGATTTTTATTAAATCCAAGGCATGGTGAGGATGTTTTATTTAATTTGATTATATTTTATTAAATTTCATTAAATCGAAAAAAAGAGTTTTGCTTACGCAAAACAACTTATAGATAGGGGTCGCTTCGCGACTACAACCCTATCTTCTTCAACCACTGCCCCGTATAAGACTTTTCGTTTTTTGCCACTTCTTCCGGTGTACCTTCAGCGACTATCATTCCGCCCGCTTCTCCGCCTTCGGGACCAAGATCGATTACATAATCAACGGATTTGATAACATCAAGATTGTGTTCAATTGTAAGAACCGTATTCCCCTTTTCAACCAGTCTTTGCAATACATCAAGAAGTCTCTTCACATCATCGAAATGGAGACCTGTTGTCGGTTCATCCAGTATATAAAGGGTTTGACCCGTAGACCTCTTGCACAATTCTGTCGCAAGCTTAATTCTTTGCGCCTCACCTCCCGATAGAGTTGTTGCGGATTGACCGATATGGATATATCCCAATCCAACTTCAGATAAGGTTTTTAATTTCGTTTTTACGGAAGGAATTGATTTAAAAAACTCAAGCGACTCATCAACAGTCATGTCCAATACATCCCATATGTTTTTACCCCTATAAGTAATTTCAAGCGCCTCTCTGTTGTATCTCTTACCCTTACAAACTTCGCAAGGCACATAAACATCCGGCAAGAAATGCATCTCGATCTTCTTGATACCATCGCCTTGGCAAGCCTCGCATCTGCCACCTTTTACATTAAAACTGAATCTACCGGGCTTGTAACCTCTTAATTTCGCCTCGTGAGTTGACGAGAATAGATCGCGGATGTCCGTAAACACTCCCGTATATGTAGCCGGATTTGACCTCGGTGTTCTTCCTATCGGCGACTGATCGATATTTATCAATTTATCCAAATAACCTATACCTCGAATTTCACGATGTCCTCCGGCAAAAGCTTTTGATCTATTTATTACCGCCGAGACTTTTTTCACCAAAATGTCATTTATAAGAGTTGATTTTCCCGAACCTGAAACTCCACTGATACCTATAAATGTTCCAAGTGGCAATTTTACATCCACATCTTTCAAGTTGTGTTCGCATGCACCCAATATTTCCAGATATTGTCCGTTTCCTTTTCTTCTTTTCTTCGGAGTATCTATGCTTTTCCGCCCTGAGAGATATTGACCGGTTATGGATTCTTTATCTGTCAAAATCTCCTTCGGCGTACCCGCAAAAACGACATTTCCACCATGCTTCCCGGCCCCCGGGCCTATATCGATTATGTAATCGGAAGAAAGCATCGTATCTATATCGTGTTCAACAACTATCACCGTATTACCTATATCGCGAAGCGTATGGAGCGTTTTTATCAATTTTTCATTATCGTTCTGATGTAGTCCGATTGAAGGCTCATCAAGAACATAAAGCACTCCAACAAGATGCGACCCGATTTGAGTTGCCAATCTTATTCTCTGCGCCTCACCTCCCGAAAGCGTGTTTGCCGCTCTGTCGAGAGTTAAGTAAGAAATACCGACATTATTTAGGAATTGAAGCCTGCTTATCACCTCTTTTGAAATCGGTTCTGCGATTTTTTTCTCCATTTCGCTCAGATCCATGTTCTCAAAAAACTTTTTGCATTCCGATATCGACAATTCCGTAACATCTATTATCGATTTCTTACTAATAATCACCGAAAGTATCTCTTTTTTCAATCTTTTCCCTCCGCATTTCGGACATTTCAGTATCCGCATGTATATCTCTATTTTCCTGCGAACATAATCCGAATCAGTTTCCAAATATCTTCTCTCCAGATTCGGTATTACTCCTTCGAATTTGGTTTTATATTCTCCCTCAAATCCTCCCCCTTCTCCATTACCTTCCATTTTTACCGCATATCTCTCTTCTCCTGTCCCATAAAGGACTCTCTCCAGGTCTTCCGGTTTCATTTTGTCAATCGGTACTTCTATCGAAAAATTATGTTTTCGTGCAACAGCTTCCAAAATCCTATTATACCAATTCAAATGTGAAGTTGTCGCCGACCAGGGCATTATTGCACCTTCCAAAATGGAAAGCCCCCTGTTTGGCATTATCAAATCCGGATCAACTTCAAGTTTCGTTCCGAGCCCATGACAAGCTTCGCAAGCTCCATGAGGGCTGTTAAACGAAAAACTTCTTGGCTCTATTTCAGGCAGGTTGATATTGCAATCGCTGCAAGCAAAATTTTCCGAAAAAATCTCTCTTTGCCCATTTTCATAATCTTGAACAATAATCATTCCGCTTCCATGCTTAATAGCCGTTTCAACGGAGTCGGCAAGACGCGATCTGTTTGGATTTGGCAAATCTATTTCTTGTCCGGAAGACATTTTCTGAACTTTTTGTTTTAAATCTTTTATTACCAATCTATCCACGACTATATCTATCGAGTGTTTCTTGTTTTCATCAAGTTCCGGTAGCTCAAGAATGCTGTGCATTTCACCATCAACCACCACCCTCACGAATCCCTCTTTTTTTATATTTTCAAAAACTTTCTGATGAGAACCCTTCTTGTCGTTGACCATCGGCGTTAACAATAAGATCTTCTTGCCCTCAACCATATTCGCAATATGATCGACTATTTGGCTGGCGCTTTGTCTTGAAATCGCCTTGCCGCATTTATAGCAATGCGGATGTCCGACTTTTGCGAAAAGTAATCTTAAGAAATCGTATATTTCCGTAACCGTTCCAACTGTTGAACGCGGGTTCCTGCTTGCCGTTTTCTGATCTATTGAAATCGCCGGCGAAAGCCCTTCTATCGACTCAACATCAGGTTTTTCCATTAATTGCAAAAACTGTCGCGCGTAAGTGGACAAACTCTCGACATATCTCCTCTGCCCTTCCGCATATATCGTATCAAAAGCCAGTGAAGATTTGCCCGAGCCTGAAAGACCTGTGATAACTGTCATCTTCTCACGAGGGATTTGCACATCAATACCTTTGAGATTATGGATGCGGGCTTTTTTTACTACAATGAATTCGTGCATATGGGGAGTCGTAGGTCGTAGGTCATATGTTATTAAAACTTACAACTTATGTCTTATGACTATTTCACAAAAACAGCTTGTTGAGGATAACATAGCTTCTTTACCCGTGCAAATTTTATTTTCCAAACTCTACTTGGGATCTCTTTTTGATAAAAAGATAACTAAGTCCCGAATATCCCCATATTAAGAACGGAACTATTATGTATGTAATATTAAGCTCCAGCATTACATTGAAAAACGCATGCAAAATTACTGCATATAAAAGCCCTTGTGTGATTTTTTCCTCCGCAAAAACGGTTTCTGATTTCAAATTTAATAATTTATGCAAAAAGTTTACACAAGGATGTCTATCTTGTTGATAAATCGGTTTGGCAAAATAAGCCAATCCATAATAGTAACCATATACTCCGGAGAACAAAATATGTGCAAATGTAGAGAAAATCGCCCTAAAGACAAATGACAAATAAAGAGTATCGAATCCTTGATACTGCCAGATGTAAAAGAAATACATCACGTTTTCCACAAACGAGAATCCAAGTGCCGCGATAATGCTGTACTCCATCGCATCATCGACATTTTTAAATTTCCCACCATCTGCCACCTTAACTGCAACATGTTTCGCATATTCTTCTATAACGCCGACGAGCAAGAAACTGAGCAAGGTGCTTACTGGAAGATAAAGGAACTGAGTGAAACCAAGTGTATTATTCCCAAATCTATCGAAATACGTGAACAGATTGAGTCCCGGAAGGTATTGCCAACTTAATTTATATAAAATAATCGGCGCAACTGATACCATCCCCGCCACGAATGTGATCAAAACTATCCCGAGCGGTTCTTTTCTTTTTTTAAGAAAGATTGCGGTCCAAATAATCGCAGGCACGGCGGCAAGTGCTATCGAGACTAGGATTTTCAGGATATGCGCAGATGGCATTGGAAAGGTGTTACAATCTGTATATTATAACATTATTTTCGACATGGCGCAATCCTTGGTGGGCGTCACGGTCCGGACATTACCGCCTGCATATGCTGTTGGTATTTCTTGTCGATTGAATTGAGTTCCATATGGTCTCGAAACTTCCATTCCTCTGGCGGTTTCTGTTCGTTTTCAATCAGTCCGGTATGCGCAATTACATGATGATGACTGCATAACGGGACTATGTTTTCGTGTGATGGATCGAGTGAATAACGATTCGGATGGTGAAATTGTTCGTGCGGTTTGTTACAGCTTGGGAATGCGCATTTGCCACCGTTATTAATCTCATATTTCTTATACGCGCATATAGTTTTGGTTTCTTTTTTCGGTTGGCGTGGCTCCCTCACAGGCTCTTGCACCCGCTTGAGAAGTATTTTCAGAACTTTTCCGAGCGGAACAGGTTCGTGTTTTTCTTTTTCAAGCTTCTGCTGGTACTGCTTAAGCATGAATTGAGTTTCGGAATCGAGTTTAAATGTAACAGATTGGAGTTTACAGTTGACTGTTGGTTCACGAGTTTCTTCGTTTTCGT
>JBAYGX010000049.1:0-10493 GCA_041666465.1 Candidatus Altimarinota bacterium | reverse complement strand
TTTTACATATTCACTGACGAGTTTTTTCATATCTTTAGCTTTCTTATGTGCTTTTTCAAGAAGCTCGTCCAGTTTCTCTTTTTTGACATTTGCCATTTCCGCAACAGCCCCTTTTGCCTTACCTACAGCCCCTTTCACCTCTTCGGTTTCGGCAATCTCCTTCATTAGATCATAAATTTCAGATCCCATTTTTTTTAAATTATCACCGACAGCTTTTGCACCACTGCCACCTTCCCTTTTTTCATTCATAATTTTACCGCGCAATTCTTTTCCTTTTTCCGGCGCAAATAAAATCCCGGTTAAAGCACCTGTTATAAGACCAAGTGCCAATGCGATTTTTCCACCTTTTTTTGACATTTTATTTTTGTTTATGTTGTTTTTAGAAGCTCTCTATTTTATATCATCATATGAGTTTTTCTCCAAGCTCTTCAAACATCTTTTTCATTTTGAATATAGGAAGACCCACGACATTAAAATAGTCACCGTCTATCTTTTTTATAAATAAAGCTCCAATCCCCTGAATCGCAAAAGCCGCCGCTTTGTCCATCGATTCACCGGATTTGATATATGCGGCTATCTCTCGTTCGCTCATACGACCGAATGTAACAAATGTTCGCTCCAAACCTGATATTTTTTTTGTTATTTTGCCTTTTTTATCTGTTGATATTATGCAAATCGCGGAAAGCACTTCGTGAGTCGTGTTGTTTATAAATCGCAGTATCCTTTTTGCATCTTTTATATCTTTTGGTTTTGAAAGTATTTTGCCTTTATATGAACCGACAGTATCAACACCAATGATATATGCATTTTTATATTTTTTCACGATTTCAAGCGCTTTGCCTTCCGCGTTATGCATAACTATTTGTTCGGGCAAAAATTTCCGTGAGGTTGTTTTTTCTTTGAATTTTACAGATGGGTCTGTCTTAAATTTCAGTCCAAGCTCCTTCATCAGGCTCTTTCTTCTTGGGCTTTGCGATGCAAGTATCAGTTTTTTTTGCATATTTTTTTTTATAGTATCTCCATAAAATATAACAGATACCCATCGCTATTGGAAGAAGTCCGATTGCGGCAAATCCTCTTTTGAATATGTCCGCATAAATCATATCTGTAGCCCCAACTTCAGTTGTTTTTACAGATTCGTTCGTTTGAATTGCTTCTGTTTTTTGAACTTCGACTTTTGAAATCTCTTCTTGTGTTTCCTGCTTCTCCAAATTTGCTTCAGAATCTGTCCATGTTATTTCGGGCAAATCCAATCTTTTACCATCTTGCAGAGTGGATATTACATGGTGATCAAATTCAAATTTCGCAGTTTCTTTTTTCAGAATGTCGAAATAAAACGAAATTATTGTTTCACCCGAGCTGACTTGCTGATCGGTTCTTTTTAAAGTTATGCCTGAAATTATTTTTTCCCCTTTTGAGTCTATGCTCGGAGCGATCATGTAAATCGGCTCACCGCCTTGTTCGAAAAAACCTCCTGCATCATAAGATTTATACGAAAGAGTATATGAATCGTAATAAAGATCAAAAGCTATACCTATCACCGGAGTTGTCATGTCGAGAGCTTTTATTTCCACAACCAAATCTTCATTTTCTTCGTATGTTTCAATGAATATATTGTCAGATGCGGCATGAGATGTTTGCGCCATTGCTATTGAGATTAATAAGGCGAAAATTAATTTTTTCATTGTTGTTAATTTTAAGGAGGAGATCGCTTTGGACCTCCTCCGTTGCTAAAACTGTTTTTAATAAGTGATTGCCCAATTTATACCTATGTCTATCAAATCACTTCCGTTAATAGAACCATCGTAAGTTGTATCTATCAACTCTTCATAATCAGTGTCCGCGTATGTTTCTCCGTAGTGTTGCGCCAATGCTTCAAGGTCACGACCATCAACCCTATCGGATCTGTTGTTGTCACCTTTTATACCTCGTGTATCCATTCCTGTTGCGGAAACGGCTGCGCTTTCCGAAATACCTTTAATCGTTATTACTTGATAAGTATAAGTATTGTTCGGAATCATGTTGTGGTTATCCGTATAAGTTGTTCCGCTTGCTGTCCCAATCTCCTCGTAATCGCCCTCTTGATTGAGCCTCAAAATCCTATAAGAATCGGCTCCTTCCGATGGAGCGGTCCAACTCAATGCCAGCGAATATCTTTCCGTTCCTTCTGAAACTTGCACATCGGAAACCTGCTCGGCTCCGGATAACACAGTTATCGAAGTATCTTCCATATTCATTTCTATATCTGAAGTTAAGTCCGCAATAAAACTCCTGCTTGTATTCAAAGTTATATCTGACGAACCGCTTCCTCCTATCACCAAGAATTCAATCGTAAAAAGTGTCCCGTCACCTGAAATTCCGGTTTTTTCGGTTTGCGTGCGAGCCTCCCCTAAAACCAAGACACCTTCCGTATCATCTTGAAGCTCCGCATTGAAAGATGTTTGCACAGAATCGGATTGGCTTAAAAAAGAGCCTTTTGATGCAGATTGAAAATCCAAAACCGAAGCATCATATTCGACATCAAAACCGTAAGAAAACAGGTCTTCGACATCGGAAACAGTTGCCGAAACTTCTATCGTATTACCCACTTGAGGACTTGAATCCGAAACAGTTAATGAAACTCCTGTCCCGCTTGAACTCGTACTCACGCTGTTTAAACCTTTTGGAGTACCCAAAATGTCAGTACCGGCACTGGATTGATTCCCATTGCCTGATGCACATGAACCCCAGTTGGAATCGCCTGAAACTTCCGAATCGATTCTTTCCATTGTGGCTTTTGTCGTATTGCTTCCCGCCTGCCAAGCACCACCTGTACCGTTTGCCGTATCGATTGTAATACCAGCAGCATCTCGCAAAACCAGTGAATCGCCCGTATTGGCAAGCGATAGACTTACAATCAAATCCGCTGAAATAGTCGAAACAGCGTTTTCATTGCTTTCGATCAAGAAATATCCGTTTGCAGGAATCGTTCCCGAAAGATTATAAGTCCCAGTCCCGTCGTCCAAAATCGACCATCCGCTTAAATCTATTGCAGTCGCTGTATTGTTCTTAAGTTCAATCCATTCGTCGGAAGAACTGTCAACCGATCCAGCCCATGCGATTTCGTTTATAACAACATCGAGTGTTGATGCCGCGAAGGCACTTCTCATCTGTATTGTCGGCAGGATAAGAGCGCATAACAGCATTACGGAGATTTTTTTCTTCATTTTTTGGTTTGGTTATAATTTTTATTTTTTCGTGCGCCGAAAAATTAACCCTAAAATAACAGGGCGACATTAAATAAAGGTGAAAAAGAGGCCGGTAGTCCCGCACCGCGGGACGGACGGCTTTTTCTTCGATTCATCCTAGTCCAAATCTGTTGCGATGCCCACCAACCTTTGCCTCGAAACATCGATGGTTTATGTAAATATTTGACTTATTGAAGGGATTTCTTTATATTTTTACTCGCTTATTTTTTAGAAAAATTTTATGCCAATTATAAAGGCCGCAAAGAAAGCTTTAAGACAATCAAGAACTCATCAGAAACGCAATGTTAAGACAAGAATCTCTTATAAAAGCGTTGTTAGGGAATTCGCCGACGCTATAAAGGATGGGAAGATTGATGAAGCTGTTAAATTACTTCCAAAAGCTCAAAAATTAATCGATATGGCATCTAAGAAGCATATGATGCATAAAAATACCGCTTCAAGAAAGAAAGCTCTTCTGGCAAGATCTATCGCCAAGGCGCAGAAGAAGCCGGTGAAGTAGAAAAAGAAGTAGGAGAAGTTGGGGAAGTAGAAGAAGTGACACAGTTAAAAGAAATCTTTTGTTCTTTTATGGTTTTATATTAGAATGCTTTTCGTCGAGCGAGATTGTTCTTTCAAAATTAGGGCCTGTAGCTCAGTGGTTAGAGCAGTCGGCTCATAACCGATTGGTCGATGGTTCGATCCCATCCAGGCCCACCAGTGCGCAGGCCACCGCAACGCGGTGGACGAAGCACTTTTTATTATGAGTGATTGCGCCAGCAATCTCCTCTTGAAAGAACATATGTCCAAGTAGATAAACAGGCGAAGCATTCCTCGCGCCTTAGCATAAAAACACAATGAACATTCTCTCCTTACTCGTCGTAGTTCTCGGTCTTTGTCTCTTTGAGACTATTTCGAGCATAGATAATGCAATTATAAATGCTGAGGTTCTTGGCACTATGAAGCCAAAAGCAAGGAGATGGTTTCTGGTTTATGGTCTTATTATCGCTGTCTTCTTGGTTAGAGGTTTGCTTCCTTGGCTTATCGTTTGGGTGGCAACGCCTTTCGGACCAATTGAGGCTTTGACTGCGACTTTCAGTAGCGATCCTGCTGTACTTGATGCCGTTGAAGATTCCGCGCCAATACTTCTTTCCGGAGGTGGAGTATTTTTGATATTTTTGTTTTTTCATTGGTTATTTTTGGAACCGAAAAATTTCGGGATTAAAGGTGAAAAGTTTTTCTATCAAAATGGCATTTGGTTTTATGCAGTTGTTTCAATAATATTGTGTGTTCTTGTCTGGATGGATATACAGATAGATCCAGTTATGGCTTTTGGATCGGTTGTTGGTTCGACAGCTTTTTTCATTACACACGGATTTAAGCAAAATGCTGAATTGGCTGAGAAAAAACTGACCACAAGTGGAAATTTATCCGATATAAGCAAAATTCTTTATCTTGAAGTTATTGATGCAACTTTTTCAATTGATGGAGTGCTTGGAGCTTTTGCGTTCACGATGTCGGTACCTCTAATCTTACTCGGAAACGGATTGGGAGCCTTTGTAGTTAGAGAAATTACAATCGGGAATATAGATAGAATAAAAAAATATGTTTTCCTGAAAAATGGTGCAATGTATTCGATTTTATTCTTAGGGATTATAATGCTCTTGGACAGTTATGGAGTTGAAATTCCAAGTTATGTTTCACCTGCAATAACATTCGGTGTTGTAGGATTTTTCTTCTGGAAATCAAAGGTTCACGCCAAGAAAATACCTGCGACAAATTAAGAAGGTCGCTTCGCGACTAGGGCATGTGGCGAAATGGCAGACGCGCTACGTTCAGGTCGTAGTTCCCTCACGGGAATGGAGGTTCAAGTCCTCTCATGCCCACCACAGACCAAGAAAGCGAAGCGGTTCTTGGTCGATATTATCAAGCCGTTTTTGCAGCAGCAAAAACTCTATATATTCGCACCGCGAACCGAACGGTCCATATGATAAGCCGTTTCGCGAATGTGAAACTCATTTTTACTCACAATCCTCAAATCTTCCCTAATACATCCCGTACATATGCCGCCGCTTTTTCATCTCCCGCCGAAGTTGCAAGTTCGAGCATATGCTGATAAGTCGAATGATATTTTTTCGCATCGTCGACTGTTTTCACATTTCTAATCCGTTTCGCGAGCAGGCTATATTCACCCATCTTGCAAGCTTTTACCATTTCAACATCCCCCATCTGTTGAAAATAAGATATCGCCTTCTTATAATTTTTCTTATTATAATAAATTATCCCTTGATTGCGGATAATTACTGTCTTCAATTTATCGTCTCCCGACTTATTCGCATAATGAGATGCACGGGTAAAATTCTTTTTATTTAAATAAAAAATCGCCGCATTTCTGTGGATAGTATTAATAAGCTCCTGATCGCCAAGTTTTTCTGCGAAGAAAATCGCCGGGTCGAACTCACCCTTATTCATAAGCATAATTCCGAGATTCCTATATGCGATATTGAGGTTCTTCGTAACCAAATCTTTCATACTGCTAATCATGTACGCCAATTGAGCGCGCTTAAGCATAGTTCGCTGGTCTATTTCCCCTGTTTTTTCGGTCGAGTCGGTAACATCAAGCAAGTTTGTCGAAATAATTTCCGTTATTGGAAGAATATACTCAAACTCCTTGTATTCCTGAAAAGTCCCATTTGTCGCCTCTATATCCTTCCCTTCGAAATGCAAACATACATGTTCAGGAAGTATTTTGATCTGGAGGTCTGTAATTGGGAATTTGCGCGAATATAAATACGCATAAAGAGTTACAATTTGGTTACAATCACCTATCAGGGGTTCTTTTGTCGGATCCTTAAGAAGTTTGCCAAAATTAGCCGCCTTCTCGTATTTATAATGGATTCCCGGTTTGAGATAAGACATTATCTCCTCCAAATATTTTCTTTTGTCTATAATTCCGGCGGTGTGTTGATCAAATTCTTTGTTCAACACTTCTGCATTCGTGTACATCTGTCGGCGAACACTTTTTTTGAGATATTTATAGTTCTTATATTTTTTCTCCATGAAGAGATCCAAAACTACCAAGTTATCCTGCATTAATTTTTGCAAATTCTGTTGGACTTCTATCGGATTGCTTGTTGATTTTATGTTTTTGAAAAACCTACCAACCTTTCTTTCGAAAGGGTTGGCGTATTGAGAGAATAGATTTAAAAACCATTTAAACATGTTTGTATTTTAACATATTTTAGGCTTTTAAGCTACTCGTCTAAACCCTTAAAACGCGGCGTGCGATCCTCATTGATGAGCGATCGTCTAATGCGAATTCGCCCATTGACGAGGCATTACCTCCAATCATTGGTCCAAAAACAAATGCTCTTCTTCTATTATCAGTCTTCACCCAAGATTCGTATCTGGATAAAAAAGGCTTACCTGTCACACGCTCCCATTGTCGCATTTGAGCAAGCGTAAACATTTCATATCCTTTTGAACTAAGATCATTTTCCGAATTAATATAATTCATTCCTATCGTGGCTCCTCTAATAACTCCGCTTGGATCGGCACCATCAGGCTCACCATCTGCAAATAATATTTCTCCTTCTTCCACCATGAAAATAGTAGGGTTATTAAGAGCCATTGCCGCCCTCAGCTTTTCTTTATTATTTCTCAATAAACTATAAACAAACTCATCTAATGCCATATGCCGAGCCATTTTCTTCAGTTGCGAACTATAATTATCAATAGCTTGCCTATTCTATATCGTTCAATGCCTCAATGTAATCACCAGGAAGTTCTGACATACAGATGAATTATGACCAAAAACCTGAGTCCGTCAAGCCCTTATGCCTGAAACACTTTTGTAAATTCCTAACTTGTCCGTATTTTTATTTTAATAATGGAATTTTCACCTCAAAAACCGCAAGTTAAACTTATAGCCTATACGCCTGCCGGATTCAATCTCTCGATTGCGAGCGCACGAACCTGCTATAGCCCTTCAGTTATTCAACCATCGGAAATTACAGAAGGACAACGAACGCGCATAGGAGAGGCTATCTTTAAGGCAGGGCATCATACGCCGTTCCAGCACGCGACTTTCGTTTTTGGCATTAGTGGGGTTTCCAGGCAATGCGTTTGGAGTTTTTTACACTCTCATCCTTTCTATAATTCCGATCAGACTTCACAGAGGTATGTCGTTATGGATCAAATTGCTGTTTATGTGCCGCCTATCGATGGTGAGGCTATGTCGATCTACAAAGATGCCGTTTCCAAAGCTTGGTCTGCTTATTCGCACATTTCCGATGTACTTAAGGAGGATAATTTCAAACTCATGTCCGGTATTGGTCGCATAAAGGGTCAAGACGAGAAAAATATCAGAATCGATTCGGAGAAAAAGGCTATAGAGAATGGCAGATATGTCTTGCCGATTTGCGCCAACACAAGCCTTTATCACACTATTTCAGGTCTTGTTCTTAAGAGATATGTAAGGATGGCGAATACATGTGATTGTCCTACCGAGGCACGCGAAGTTGTTGAGGCTATGGTTGAGGAGGTAAAAAAGGTTGACCCTGATTTCATTAGTAGAATTGGAGAAGAAGCTATTGAAGATACTCTTGAGAGTAAATTCCCCGGTGGTACCGATTTCGGTTCCGGTTTTGATATTGATTTAGGCGGAAAAAATTCCAAGCTCATTTCTTTTGATAAGAATGCTGAAGAAATTGTTGCCGAGTCGGTTAGGATTGCAACCGGATGTGCCAAGAGTACAGATGATATTTTGGAGGAAATTTTAAATCCGGAAAAAAATCCATATCTACTGGATACGCTTAATAATTGGGCTCACTCGCCTATTATGAGAGCACTCAATAATGTGAATTATGTTTTCAAGAAACGATTGAGTCATACAGCGGATTCACAAGATCAAAGACATAGGATGACTCCTGGATGCAGACCTATGTTATCAAAGGTTCATACGATAAGACCTGACTATTACACTCCAAGTATTATCGAGAAAAACAGCGAGGTTTCCGCTTCATATAAAGAGACTATGGATATGTTATGGTTAGCTAAAAATCGGCTTATCGAGATGGGCGTACCTGCCGAACATGCGTGTTACTTGTTACCAAATGCAGTTAACATAAGGTTTATCCAAAACGGATCTTTCTTGAATTTCTTGCATAAGTGGAGGCTCCGACTATGCTTTAGTGCGCAGTTGGAGATTTACAATGCGTCAAGAGATGAATTCGAACAGCTTGCGAACATACATCCACGCCTTGCAAAACATATTGGACCTCCATGTTTCAATAGAAGGAGCAAGGCACAAGACACTAACAACAGAGAGGGACCATGCCCGGAAGGTCCGAGATGGTGTGGAATCACGGTTTGGAAGGGGTGGCCTGGGGTTAAAAGACCATTTTAGTCAGCAAGACACAGACAGCAGAGCAGAAGAACTCAAATCTTTTCTTCGTTTCTACTTCATTCTTCCTACCTACTTAACTTAAATCCCAAGCGAAGCCATAAGATCTCTCTCGTGCTCCTCTTCCATAATCAATATATCTTCAAACGCACGAGCAAGCCCGAACTCTCCTAATGATCTCGCTTGTTCCACTCTCGTTTTATATCTTTTTACCGCATCTCTTTCCCCTTCCAAATCTTGCTTGAGCATCTCGCTGCTATCTCCCGCAGTTCTCCTGTCTCCAACATCAAGAGTCGGTTCGCCTCCGAGATAAGCTACCTGTTCGGCAAGTACATTCGCATGGCCCATTTCTTCGTTCGCATGGATAATTAGCTCTTTCTGTATCGACTGATATTGAGCACCTGTTATCTTTGATGCGTGCTGGACATACTGAATTGCGGCTGCGAATTCAAGCGACAAATCTTTGTTTAAAAGATCTATCAGTTCAGGTTTTGTCATGTTTTTTTATTTTAAAAAATAAATCCTTCTTATTAATAATGATTTTCAATAAGAAAAGCAATATCAAATTTCATTATCATTATATTTTTGTTATACTTCTCTCGGTTACAAGTTGACAGTTATAAACTATAAGTTATCTCCCATGTCCGTAAATTCAGATATAAATCAGCTCCTTAAGACTTACAAGAAACGCAACGTATATCTAGACCATGCGGCGACAACTCCTGTTGACCCTGCAGTTAAGAAAGCGATGGATCCTTATTTTACAGAGGAGTTCGGAAATCCTTCGGCGTTTTACGAGATTGGGTTACGAGCCGGAGAGGCGCTCGCTGACGCTCGCGCTAGAGTGGCGAAAATACTTGGGTGCTCATCAAACGAAATTATTTTTACCGGAAGTGGAACCGAATCCGATAATTTGGCGATACTTGGGGTTGCGCGTTCGGGAAGTCATGTAGGACACATTATAACTTCCGAGATCGAACATCATGCGATTTCCGATACAGTTGAACATCTGAAAGAAGAGGGATTTACTGTATCGTTTTTGCCGGTTGATAAATACGGGCTTGTTAGTCCGAGCGTACTTGAAAAAGAAATTAATAAGAGGGGGACGGAAACGATTCTCGTTTCCGTGATGTACGCCAATAATGAAATCGGTACAGTTGAGCCAATAAAAGAATTGGCCGCGATATGCCACAAGAAAGGCGTTCTGTTTCATACCGACGCTTGCCAAGCCGGCGGAGCTCTTCCTATAAATGTTAAGAAACTTGGAGTCGATTTAATGACCTTAAACGGATCGAAAATTTATGGTCCGAAAGGAGTCGGATGTTTATATGTTCGACCGGGTATCAAGTTGGAGCCGATAGTTTACGGAGGAGGACAAGAACGCGGGCTCCGCAGTGGAACCGAAAATGTTCCCGGGATCATCGGCTTCGCAAAAGCGCTCGAGCTTGTACAAAAAAATTGTACAAGCGAGAATAAAAGACTAAGCAAATTACGGGATAAATTAACCAAAGGTTTGACCACTAAAATTCCTAAGTGTTTTCTCAACGGACACCCTACCAAGAGACTTCCAAACAATGTTAATGTCACGATTCTTGATGTTGAAGGCGAGTCGATAATTTTATTCTTAAACGAATTGGGAATTTATGCCTCAACAGGTTCGGCTTGCACTTCCAAGAGTCTTGATCCTTCGCATGTAATTACCGCGATAGGACTCCCTTACGAAGCGGCGCATGGAAGTATAAGGTTTACGCTCGGGCATTCGACCAAAGAGGCCGATATCGATTTTGTACTTGAAGTTATGCCGAAAATAGTTGCAATTTTGAGAAAAATTTCGCCTTTAAACTTAAATGAAAAAGATATCAGCG
>JBAYGX010000048.1:0-10718 GCA_041666465.1 Candidatus Altimarinota bacterium | reverse complement strand
GTCGGGAAGTGCGAAAGAGGTTTATGAGATTTTCGCAAAAAGATCTCCAAAAGGCGAATTCGTGGTCATGATTGCGCCAGGAAATTTCAAAACAAAAACTGAATGAAAAAACGAGCTTTTACACTAATCGAATTATTGATTGTTGTTACAATTATTGCGCTTACAGCCGTCTTTTCTTTTAAAGCCTGGAATGCCAATTTGGTAAAATCCGAGTTCGACAATGCCGTTAATGAAATCGTTGGGGTTTTTCAAGACGGCAGGGCTTATGCGCTCAAAAATGCCGTGATTGATGGTGCTGAAAATTCAGTTTTCACCATTTCGTATGATCCGGAAAATGAAATCATTACATTAAGCGGAGATGGCGTTCCTGACCCCATAGCAGAATATACATGGATTGATATTTTGAGTTTCAATTATGCGGAATGGTCAGTCACTTACACTGCACCTTATGCCGACTTCGCAGTTGTTGATGTTGGTGGCGATTTGGAATTGACCTTAACTTCGTTAAAAGGAGATTTGAGCGATACCGTTATCGTGCATGAGATATCGGGGATTGCGGAGATAGAGTGAAAGGAGCAGAGAGCAAGACACAAACACATCCGCTTTTATTCCACCGCCACAGCACTTGGTTTCGTCAATCCTTCTATATTTCCATTAAGGCTGTTTTCCGTTGTCGCCGTTTCACCAAGATAAGTCAGCGTGAAATTCATTTCTTCATAAAAATTACCCGAAGGATCCGAAATGTCATAGGATAATTTCTTATTGCCTAGACCTGATGATGTATCAATCACCAAATCTTCCGTTTGAAGCCCGGCCAATAGCTTATAGAAAGGATAGTCCGGTATTGATGTATCACCCATCCCGCAATTAATAACTGCAGGTAGTTGATAATCTGTAAGTGATTGATTGGTATCGAAAGAAATTTGCATACGGTTCAAATCACTATGAAAAATTGTGTCCGCATCAAGATTTGGGAATAAATTTATTTTAACCGGCAATTGTGTCGTACTTGAAGCAACACATATCCCATCAGTTCCTCCGTATGAATCAAGATTTGTGTATATATAATAATAAGCTAGTTTTTTCGTATCATTGCTTGGATCATTTTCGAAATACAAATCTGCAGAAAGAGTACCTGTGCCTTTCAATAAATTACTACTATTGGCATTCTCCCATGACATTGTCCCTTCAAGCCTGTACCAAACATAATCACTTACCTCTACCGCAGAATCATCAGAATCGGAATCTGCGCAACCTGATAACAAAACCGGGATAACAAGCAATACCGCAAGTTTTTTGAGATTAGCATTCATGATTTTATTGATTAAATTTCGAAGCGCTACATTTTGACTACAAGGTTCACAATCTTCCCCGGCACATAAATTTCCTTAACGATCTGTCCTCCGGCAATATGTTTTTGGATATTCTCCATAGATTTAACTTCAGCAAGAATTTTTTCTTTTGAAGAGTTGTTTGGAACCAAAATCGTGCCTCTCAATTTACCGTTAACTTGTACGGCAATTGTTATTTCGTCTTCAACAATTTGCTTCGGATCATAAGTCGGCCAAGAGTCCTCAAATACGCTTTTTTTACCACCAAGGTGCGCCCAAATTTCCTCAGCCAAATGCGGAGCCAATGGTGCGATTAACTTTACCGCCATGCGCTTATCATCAATTGAAACAACTTTATCTGAAATCGCGTTAATCATTTCCATAAGTGAGGAAATTGCCGTATTGAAATGCATCGCTTCAATATCTTCAGTAACTTTTTTTATCGTTTTGTGAATTATAGCTGATGAAGCGCGCTCGCCTTCCACTTCGGTCGTCATAACGCGCCAAAACTTATCAACAAATCTCTTAATTCCGGTAATCCCTTTGTCGTTCCAATCGCCTCCTTGCGTGAAAGGACCCATGAACATCAAATACATTCTGAAAACATCGCTGCCATATTTTTTCACAAACTCATCAGGACTTACAACATTCCCTTTCGACTTCGACATCTTGGCTCCATTCTTGGTAATCATACCTTGGTGCACCAACCTCTTGAACGGTTCACCAGCCTTAACGAAGCCCAAATCATGCATCGCCTTGTGAATAAATCTTGCATAAAGCAAATGCATACAAGCGTGTTCCGGACCGCCAATATACATATCGACAGGCAACCAATGCGAAAGTGTTTTTTCTTCAAAAGGCTTCTTCGCAAGTTGAGAACACGGATATCTCAAAAAATACCAGCTTGAACAAACGAAAGTATCCATCGTATCTGTTTCTCTTGTGGCTGGTCCTTTGCATTTCGGACATTTTGTATTCACGAAACTGCTCGAAGTATTCAGTGGAGATTTCCCATCTCCTTTCGGTTGAAATTCAATATCCGTCGGCAACTTAACCGGCAAATCTTTTTCAGGAACCGCAACCTCTCCACACTCGGGGCAATAAACAATCGGAATCGGTGCGCCCCAATATCTTTGGCGTGAGATCAACCAATCGCGAAGACGATAATTTACTTTTAATTTTGCCAAACCTTTCTTCTCAAGAAATCTTGTTATATCGATCCTCGCTTGTGCTGAATCTGTTCCGCCGAACTCACCTGAATTAATCAGTTTCCCATCTTCACAAAACGCCGCTTTTGAAATGTTGGATTTCGTTTCGTAATTTATTGGGCTGATTACCTCTTTTATCGGCAATTTATATTTTTTCGCAAAAGCATAATCTCTTTCATCATGAGCCGGTACTGCCATAACCGCTCCTGTTCCGTAATGCACAAGTACATAATCCGCTATCCAAATTGGGATTTGCGCTCCATTAAGTGGATTCGTCACATAAGCACCCGTGAAAACGCCTGTTTTTTCTCTGCCTTCCGCGCTTCTTTCGATATCCGTCGCCTTGCGTGTTTTCTTCATGTAATCTTCCACAGCTTTTTTATTCTTGATTGTCGTAATTTTCTCAACCAATTCATGTTCCGGTGCCAAAACCATATAAGTCGCTCCATAAAGAGTGTCTATTCTTGTCGTATATACCGTTATTTTTTTATCATGTCCCACAATATCAAAATCAATCTCGCTCCCTTCGCTCCTCCCTATCCAATTCTCCTGCATAAGTCGTGTTTTTTCAGGCCAATCGAGCCCTTCATAATCAAGCAGTTTTTGAGCGTAAGACCTGATATTTATGAACCATTGAGTTAAATCTTTCTTGGTCACTTCGCTGTCGCAGCGCTCGCACAAGCCATCCTGCGCCTGTTCGTTCGCAAGTACGGTTTTGCAACCCGGACACCAATTCACCGGAGATAATTTTCTGTAAACAAGTCCGTTTTTATATAATTGCAAAAATACCCATTGAGTCCATTTATAATAATCGGGTTCGTTCGTCACAACTTCCGCATCCCAATCCCAACCTGCGCCCATCGCCTTAAGCTGTTTCTCCATGTAAGCTATATTCGTTTTGGTCGTTTTTGCCGGATGGATCCCCGTTTTTATCGCGTAATTTTCCGCCGGCAGACCGAATGAATCGAAACCTATCGGTTGAAAAACATTAAACCCTTTCATGCGCATATATCTCCCCCATGAATCGGCAGGCGCATAACTGTACCAATGCCCAATGTGTAGCTTGTCTCCTGAAGGATAAGGAAACATCACAAGATTGTAGTATTTCGGCCTCTTTTGATCTTCCAGATTGGTTTTATAAAGCTTATTGGCTTCCCAGACCTTGCGCCACTTCTTCTCGGATTTTTCAGGATTGTAATATGGAATCATGATATGTAAAAATTAAATTCATGGGGCCCACGAATTTCATTTTACATCAATCGGCCTGTTTACGCGATTTGACATATTTCGACATTTCTTTCGACCAGGTCAAACTCAATCCGTGGTTTTCTCCTCGAGGAGAAAACTCTAATCTGTTAAATTAGAAAACATGAAATTCCGATAAGAGGAGCCTCCGTTTCACTCCGGCTCCCCGCCACCTCTTGGCGACATAACCATATCGCTCGTTACACTATGTAACGGATTGTATTCAACCATATCGCCTTTCTGACCTGTCGAATTCACGCCAAATGCAAGCAACCCTATAGTTAGACTTACAAGGAAAATCGATAGCACTATAATCATTATTTTCGCCCGATTCGTGAGTGATTGTATGTATTCCATAACTTTTGGTTATGCTGTATAATAAAACATCGGTGGGTAAATGTCAATACCTGGAAAGTGAAAAAGCTAATTTGTTGATTTCCCGGCTTTATTTAACAGGGATATGGAAATGACTATAACGACCTTGTTATTCATTACGCGCAATTCGTGATAATTGACTCTTGATTTGATCTCGTTGTATTTTGCGTTCTCATATATTTGTATATTTAACCAGAAAAACATGAAATCCTTATTGAATTTTGTTCTTATTGTTTCAATTCTTTTTGGAACAGCGGGTTCCGCATTGGCTTTTATCCCTTCAAGATTGGAAATAGCCCCCGCTTCCAGTCCCATATCGGATACGATAACCGGAGGAGAATCTTCCATAAATCTTGGAGCTTTTAGCTTCTCCAATTCCGGTGATAATGATCTTATTATTACAAGAATTAAAATAAACGGATTACTTGATGAAGATCTCGATGGTAATTATAACGATACCGCAACCGGTACGGTGAAATCCGATAACGGGATGTATATTTCGGATATAATATCCAGCGTATGGCTTGTTGACGAAACAGGTGCTCTTGTCGGCACCTCTACGGTATTTGGCACTAATGGTGATGCCCTATTCGCGTCTTTAGCCTTATCTATCATCTCGGAAGAAACGAAATTAATAAATGTATATGGCAATATCAGTTCATCAGCGCCATATAATGGAACAGATGACAGAATTGCGGTCAATATCTTAAGAGGATCCTCTCTTGTAACGGCAAGAACTACCACCGGGAGAATTGTCCCTGTAGTTGGGCGAGATGTTAATGGTCCGGAGGACAGTCCAACCGTTTATATGACAATTACGGACGGTAGCGGTACTCTAACATTTACTGAAGATACAACTGATTCGGTAGATAGCCAAATCGCCGAACAAGAAGATACGGATCTATTGGTCGCTAGATACATACTAACAGCAACAGATGAAAACTGGGAACTTGGCACTATAACTTTTACCCCAACAGATTCATCAAATACAATGGGATCCTCTTCTACAAGAGCGGATAACATCCAATCGTTAACCTTGTTATACCCTACAGATTTAAGCAATCCTTTTACACTTGATGGTTCTTCAACTGTTGCAATGTCAGGAACAAACGCAACCTTTTCGGGACTTTCAGCTATGATCCCTATTGATGGCTCAATTACAATCGAACTTTATGCCGATTTAACGGCACACGCTTTGGACGGAGGTTCATTGGATAGCGATGATGGCTTCAATATGACAATCAACACTGGAGATAGAGACGGCAATACAAATGGAAACCTTGAAGCCGTTGGTCTATCTTCGAGCGTTACAAAAACAGAATCGGATTACCCTGATGTAACAGCTCCAAACACAACTTATGTTTACAGGACAATCCCAACCGTAGCCAATTCAACAAGTCTTAGCTCGTCGTTGATAACAGGATCAAATCAGGAAATTTACAGATTCACCGTAACTTCCGGAATAGAAGATATGATTCTTGGTTATATTTCATTGGATGTAACTTCAACAGGTTTAGTAACAGGTGCCACGGCTAACAGTCTCACAAACAACATATACGGATTATATGAAAATCCACTATGGGCTTCAGGATATTGCGCAGGCACAACAACATATTCTACTGCTCCATGGTATGTCGTAGATAACAGCACTGGCAATGTTGTCGGTACCGGTTGTTATGACTCATACAATCAAGTCGCCAAAATCGAGATGTTTGTAAACAACAGCGATTATTCATCAGGTGTCACAAGTGGCGTTACTATCGCTTCAGGTTCAACAAAAACATTTAAAGTTTATGCGGACATATTTGAAGATTCCGATGCTTCAACAATCTCTTCAATAAGCACCAGAATACATGAAGACACAATGCATATACCAACAACAACATTCAATGCGATTAGAACTAATTCGGAAACTTATAACGGCACTACAACGGGTATAATCTGGTCTGACAATGGTAGTCCAACAGGCCTCCACGGTTTGACCATGTCGGAATGGATAGTCGGTTACAAAGTACCTGGCATGCCAGTCTCTTACATCATTCTTAATAAATAAGTTCGATTCTAAAAAGCCTCCTTTTAACTCAAGGGGGCTTTTCTTATAAATACAATGGATAAAACAAGCTTTTTCTGATATAATTAGTAGAATTCTTGACAACAAAACAAACATGACCGACTTTTCAATTCTTCCAATCTTGCAAAACATACCTCTCTTCAAAGGGCTCGATGCGAGCCTGCATCAAGAGATTATTAAGGATATAACGCTGCAATATTATCCGGCCAACTATCAGTTGTTTAACGAAGGGGATATCGGCACAAAAATGTATATAATCAAAAGAGGTTCCGTTCGCATTTATAAGCAAACCGAAGAAGTCGCAACGCTTGGTGAAAAAGCTTTTTTCGGCGAGATGGCTCTTATATCCGAGCAACCGAGAACGGCATCAGCAAAAACCATCGAAGAGTCCGAAATTTTTGTACTTGAAAAGCATGATTTCGACTTACTTTTATCCAAAAATCCTACAGCGGAAAAGGCAATAAAAGATGCATTCACTATTAGATCTTCACTAACCAAATAGTGGCAACTTACATATTGATTCTTGCACATCTTGCAACAGACTTTTTGTTCCAACCTTCCAGGCTTGTCGCATGGAAAGAAAAGAGTTGGGTCGGCACACTCGTACATATCGCCATACTGGAAATCGTCTGCCTCATGCTATTTTTGCCATATGTGAACCAACCTGTTTTATGGGCGCTTATCGGGCTTTTGGTCATCACTCATTTTATTCAGGATTGGTTTAAAATTTGGTACGATCGCAAATACAACACCTCCAAGCTTTCTTATCCGTTCTTCGCGGATCAATTTCTGCATATTTTCATTATTTATTTTATCGGTGGTCACTTGGATTCCGGATTAATCGAACCTGTTATTAAGAACGAATTCATTTCGAATCTTTATTTCAATGAGAAAATTTACATTTATATTTCACTTCTGATACTTTTTTCTTACGCTCTCGATATCGCCAATTATCAGGTCAAAAGGCATAAAAATCCGAATTCGCCTTATGTCAGACGATATGACTTCATTTCGAAAGGAATATTCGCGTTTACGGTGTTTTATGCGGTGTTTTTGGTTGTAAGTTATGCGTTCTGATCTCTTGCCCCCAGCTTCATGGGTCCTTTTTCGCGTGCGCTCACTTCACCTTCTTCCGTTAATTGCAAGAATGTAAGCACCCAAACCGCGTTCGCGAAAACCTCAAGAATCCCTGTGAAATAAGCTGCGAAAAATAGTGAGATTATTCCAACGATTATTCCTATTATCGTACCTATTTTCGCAAGAGTTATGGTCGCTATAAGTCCGCCGGCAAGGAATATCAACGACGGCACAAGTAAAACCAAAAGAATATTTACTATTATTCTCGCACTTATAAGAATCATAAGCATAAGAAGCAAAATCGTGTGCCTCCAGTGCAGAATTACGAGTTTCATGCTTTTCCCCATTGACCCCAAAACCCCTTCCCCGTCTATCACTATAAAATAGTCCGTATATGTCAGGAAAAGCGCCAATAGAAATCCAAATAACAAGAAAAGCGCAAACGGTACAACCATGAATTTGAACGCTTCCCATCCCATATTTCTCAAAACGAACATCGCTTCGGTAACAATCGTTACGACGCTGAAGATTTTTATAAGGGTGTGATATTCAAACAGTTTCAAAAAACCAAGCGCACTATAAGTGATCCCATCTATCATGTTAACCGGCTGTCCATTTTTTATTCTTGCCGTAAGCTGAATAAGTGCGACTTTACAGAAGGTCGGGAAAACCATATCAAGCAGGAATATAATCGCCGCCACAACTATTAGAAGAATTCCCTGGGAAGTGTTTTGTTTCAAAAAATCCAATATCCATACGATAAGCGCTTCCATAAAACTCACGTGATCACCACTCGTAGCTCCGGTATAAATCGGTGAATAGCTGAATGCCATTACCTGATACCCGAAATAACCCATTCCCGCCACTATCGATAAAAGTGCCGGCACAAAAGCCCAATACCAAAACAGTTTCCTGTTACGAGTGGTAAGCACCCAAGCATCTTTGACAACGGCTTTGTAATCCATAGGTAAAACCTTTTTCTTTGTTTTAACTTTAGCATAAGGGAATGGAAAAGAGAATTACAGAGTTACAGAATTACAGAGATACAGAGAGAGATAAGAAAAAACCCCTGCCTTTTACAGTAGGGGTTTTTTATGGAGTTTCGCTGATGCGAAACAACTTGATATGGGCGCCCCATTACGGGGCGCCGAAGGGGAGATTAAACGCTTTGGGAAAGAATTACTGACCTAAGCCTGTGTCTGTCTTACTAGCCGCCGTATCATCTTCTTCTTCAACAGCAGGAACAACTTCATCCAAATTTGCATTGTAATTACCTGTTGATACATCAAGACATACTGGATCTGACCAGTCTATCCAAGTGTTTCCATTGTTATCCAATGTATCACCACATGTACCCCATTCGCTGTTGTCGCCACCACTCGCACATCCATCATCTGCTGCGTCAATTGACCCATCTCCATCATTATCAATTCCGTCAAAGCAACTTTCACCTTCGAATCTTGCTGTATTGATATATACTCCCTCTACTTGACATCCCAAATCGTCTGCATCTATTAATCCATCTCCATTATTATCAATACCATCGTTACAGTCGGTACCTTCCGATCTATTTTCATCATATACCCCGGTAACCGGATCATGACAACCTGCATCTTGATAATCCGCGGTACCATCTTGATCATCATCGGTTACTGTACCATCTTCAGCAGGACCGCAGTTTGGTTCAGTAGCGGCTGCTAATTGATCGCTGACACATTCGACTTCTGCTCCTCCGCTATCAGTACACACATCTTCGTTAGGTGGCATAGTAGGGTCTGAACATGCTGCTGCTACTGCGAGAGTAAGCGTAAGCAACACTGGCGTGTGATTTCTTTGAGTTTCTACTGTCATAAGTATTTTTGGTTAAATTTTTATAGATTTATTATTTTGTCGCCTTGGTAGCGACTATATATTAAATGTAATTATTTGTCAGGGGCGGGATTATAAGCACAATAACAAACAATGTCAAGCTTTTCTTGACACAAGATGTTATTTTGGGGGCATACACGGGGTTGCGAGATAATATATGGACTGGTTACTTTACACAATGTCAATCTAAACTATGATTCCCGCCGGCGGGAATCATGACATTAAATCCCCTTAGGTCAAAAACCGCATGGTTCGGTGTTCTTTTGTTAAAAGGAACTGATTCTCTTCCCATAACTCGACTTGCTTTAAAGCCTCTGTTCGTGTAAAATTTTTTTGAAGTATTTTTTAACATTAAAAATTAAGATGAAGCCTGAAATTAAGAAAAAAGTGATCAAGAAACATGCCGTACACGAGAAAGATACCGGATCTCCACAGGTACAAGTTGCTATCTTGACCACCAGAATTACCGAATTGAGCGGACATCTCAAATCTCATCCGAAAGACAATCATTCCAGAAGCGGACTTATTAAGATGGTTGGCAAGAGACGCAAGCTCCTCACTTATCTCAAGACCAGGAGCAAAGAGGCTTATGATAAGCTTGTGGACGCGTTGGCATTAAGAAAATAAATTTGAAGCCCCCGCCTTTGGGGGCTTTTTATGTTCTTTGAAAAACAGGTGACAAATGAACTTTAAGCGGTTTTTAAGAGGTGGATTAGAGCGAATATCGAATACGGAATTCCGAATACCGATATTAATTCTTACTTACTTCTTAGACCGTTTGCGTTATTGTTCTCATGAGCACTAGCGCATTTTTTATTAAGCAATTCTTCTAGAGCCTAAAGCTCTGGAAGCCTAACCCCCTAATTTATGGAAAATTCCGTTTCATTAGATTTGGCTGGAAAAACTTTTACCTTAAAAACAGGTGAATTGGCACTTCAAGCCGATGGCGCAGTACTTGTTTCACTTGGCGATACGGTTATCTTGGCAACAACTACAATGGGAGGTGTCAGACAAGGCACAGATTTCTTCCCGTTAATGGTTGATTATGAAGAGAAGTTTTACGCTTCTGGAAAAATAAGCGGAAGCAGATTCGTAAAGAGAGAAGGCAGACCTTCCGATAATTCAGTTCTCACATCAAGACTTATAGATAGACCTATTCGTCCTCTTTTCCCTAAAAAAATGAGGAATGATGTGCAGGTTATCTGTACCGTTTTATCTGCAGATCTCGAAGTTGATCCTGGAACTACAGCTCTTACAGGAGCTTCTATGGCTCTTATGCTATCCGGTATGCCTTTCAAAGGTCCTGTCGCCGGTGTCAGAATCGGTCTTATTAAAGACGAGAAAGGCAACGAGAAATTGATTGTTAATCCAACTTATAAACAAGAAGAAGAGGGACGATTGGATCTTGTTGTCGCAGGTACGGAAGATGCCATTACAATGGTTGAAGCCGGTGCAAAAGAAGTTTCTGAAGAAATTATGCTCAAAGCTCTTGAATTGGCTCACAAGCACATCAAGGAGTTGTGCAAATTACAGAAAGAGTTG
>JBAYGX010000047.1:0-10986 GCA_041666465.1 Candidatus Altimarinota bacterium | reverse complement strand
CGTCATAAGTTACCATCGGTTCCGTGTATCCAACGGAACTGTCATCGGAAGCATCCAAAGGATCCATATCGTAAACAACTTCAACAAAATCTGTAACTCCTCCATCATCGGTATCCGGGTCGTAAGGATCGGTTCCGTAAGTATAAATTTCTTCGTTATTGCTCAAGCCGTCTCCGTCCCAATCGTCACCTCGGCAATCATAAATTTCAATCAAGTTGGCAATCATTATCGCGAACTGCGCTCTTGTGATATTGCCTTCAAGCCATCCGATAAATATGCCATCGCTTGCGAGTTGCGGATCAAACCATTCCTTGAACTTGTCACTGCTGTAATGACTTACTTCTACAAAAGGTTCTTCCGGGAAAAGCCCAAGGCTTTGAGCTTTTATCACATAATTATAATACCAAGGCTTATCGGTTCCCAAATAATCGTTTGAAGCAAAACTGCTATCTAAGTTTGCCGCCGCTTGCAAGATTACCTTCGCCGCCTCGGCTCGGCTTATATAAGTTGTCGGTAAATAATAACCTTCATTTTCTCCACCTTTATAACCGGATATCAAGCTCTCGTTTTTCGATTCGGCGATACAGAAATACAGCCCCTCCGAAATATCGGTATCCGGAAATGGGGACTTGTTATATGTTTCATTAATTTCAGTCTGCGTATCTGCGGAAAAACTGTCGCAATACAAACAAATTCCACCCAAATTCAACTTGGTAAACTCCTCGCGTGTTATCGGATTGTCCGGTCTGAAACTGCCGTCATCATAACCATCCAATATGCCTCTTAAATAAAGTTCCAAAACGGAAGAATAAGACTCATCCGTCGAATTCAAATCTGTAAATAGAGGTGCGCCATTTGGAGATAGAGGATCGAAACCGTTTTGCAACTCATCGAAATCGGAATACTCATCACCATCGGTGTCGGACGAGATCAGGTTGGTGCCGATAGTGTATTCATAAAGATCGTTAATGCTGTCCGCATCTGAATCGGGGAGAGAACTTGATGCGGCAAACACAACAGGAATTTTTTGCCACAATGAATCAATCAAACCGCTCAAATAATCCTCGTAAGAATTATTCTCGGCAGGTACTTCTATATCGATACTTGGCTCATCGAAATCAACGCCGATTTTTACCTCGGCAATTTTTTGCGAATCGATATATATATTAAATTCGGAAGCGAAATTCGAGTCGTTGAGCTCGATTGAAACACCGAGATCATCGCGAACAAATACCTGCCCGTTACTCTTGAAGGATGCAATGACGCGCGAGGTTCCTTCCCATAAATATACTTCGGAGGTATCTCCCTGTTTATATTGCAAGAAATAACTATCATCTTCATTTGCATCTCTGACTTGGACATCGGAAACCCCAACCATTTCGCTCAAACTGCGTACGCTGTCTGAAATATTAACTTCGGAAACAGCGGGTACGACATATAAAACGCCAAGGATTTCGTCGGTAGTATCATCATGGAATCCTATCCTTGTCGGCAAATCAGCAACAGCCGGCATGGCCTCCAAGCTCACACTATCGTCCATGAACTCAATCGCACCGGTTTCGGCATCAACCGAAGCCACAACATTCCCATCGGAATCAAGGAGAACAAGATCTTGCAATTGTTGAGTGGTATAAACATTTTGCGCTACGACGGTTTCTATATCATAAGTATAAAGAGCGACTCTCTTTTTTGTGCTTTCAAGCGAAGCGTAATCCGAATCATTCACATCATTATTTACGGCAACGGCCTGTAATTGCATTGCACCGGGTTCTGTCGTGGAAGTAACGGTAAACGAGGCAACACCGTTAATCACGGTTGTCGGATTTTGACTTGTAACATTCCCGAAATCACCGCCGCTCACAATATCCAATTGCACTTGCGTAAAACTATCTTCACCGTTCAAAGCCCCATAATCATCCATTGTCTTAACGGTTACTTGAGTCGTATCAAGTCCATCGGCATAAAGTTTCACGGAATTATCAGCGGAAATATCAAAATAAGCCGAAAGCTCGGCATTGGCAGGGATCCCGTTTTCATTCTCATCGGTAGTCCCTTCCGCCATATCCAAAATCCCATCGCCGTTACTGTCTTCGGAGCACGAGCCGCTACTGTTACAAGCGGTATCTATGGATATAGACAGACTTGTTGTAGTCATGTCGTCAACCCATAACAAAATCATCTCAAGCCAAGCAAAAAGATCAAGTGCCTGATAAGAATCTTGTCCAGACTCTTCGCTTCCACCATCATCAGGTAAAGAATCAGGATCGTAATTGGATTCCGGATTATTTAATTCTGTATCTTCATCGGTAACTTTCGCTTTTCCGTTGAAACTGAAATTATAACCTTTCTGATCACCATCTCCGACTATGTAAGCTATTTCATAACCATTTTCCGGATCTGAAATATACCCTTCATCCGGACCAAGATAATGAGATAAAACATATTCATGTTTCTGATCAATATTCATGTACATCCAAGCGAGGGCATCCGCAAGTTCGGTTTGGTCGATAGATGTATCAAAATAATCTTGCAGAGTAGTGGAATAAGAAGAAGCACCGGGGATATTGGCAAGAGTAGCATCGGTTTGTGCAAGGCTTGTTAAGAAATCATCATTATCCAGAGCTACAAAAACATTTGGGTAATAAACTTCCTGATAATCCTTATTTTGATCTTGGAAACTTACGAATCTCGGATCATCGATAGGCAAAGCGGCGGAAAACTGAGCTTCGACTTGAGAGGTGATAGTACTGTTTAAAGGCTCTTTATGATAATAGGTGCTTGGTATTGAATAAGCCTCACTGGCGTCATCCGTAAAAGCGTCTTCAAATACCGCCGATTGCAACCATGAGCTATCAACGTTATCCGGAACATAATATTTTGTTACGCTGACATCAACCGATTCCATCCCGTAATCATCAAGCGGCAAGTTGAAAGTTCCATCATTATTTAACAAAAATTCAGTTAAAGCATCTTGGCTTTCGGGATCATATCCAAGAAGATTAAATAAATCCGCAAGGGTAAAAGATTCCGGGAAATCGGGGATGTTATCTTCATCATCATAAGAAGAAGATATTAGATCATAAACATACTCGTAATCATAAACACTTATGTCATCCAAGCTCGTATAAGGGATATCGTAGGCGCCATAGGTATTATTCAAGTCGGATACTAACAGTTCTATTTCAATGGCAAAATCCGCTTCGTCATATACGCCATCTTCATTTAAATCATCACCATCATCATGATCATCTTCAAATTTTTTATTTAACTCTTTGGTAAATTCCTCGGCATAATAATAATAACCTTTATCATCTCTATCGAATAAATGTGAAAAAGTATCAGACCAACTTTCATCGGTAAAAAAGTCGACAATAAGACTATTACCGAGAAATCCCCTTAATTCTTTAAAATTATTGCAAGCCCTATAATCAGGAGTCATAGATTCATCGCCTTGTCCCGGAAGAATCTCTTTCGTTCCGACAACGCTTCTTACCGGTTCGCTGGCAATTTCCGGAAAGCAAAAAGTTAAATAACTCACACCGGTACCATAAGAGGACATATCGGAATAATTACCGAAACATCCTCCGTAATCTTTCCCTTCTTCGTCATATTCCCCGGCGGTATCAAGATTGTAAACCCTAAGACCTTCAACCAATTCCGCGCCTGTTTCCTCTTCGTCATAACTTCCCAAATAAGTCGAGCATTGTTTAACAGATGTGATTTCCGTTGCGCTATTGCCGTAAATCATGATGTCAAAAGGATGAATGCTTGATGAAACGGAATGGTTTATGAAATAAATAGGGTCGCCCAAAACCGCCAGAGGTGGATCCTCATCGGGTTCTCCGTCGTCATCCGTATCTTCCCCTTCAAAATTTAAAGAAAGTTGAACATTTACATTTGCAATCAGCTTAACATCCTCTTGTACTGTGTCGACAACGGTGTCGACTTGTTCTTCAATGGAGTCATTCACGCTTCTTAAGTATTCAATCGTATACGCATCTTTCATGCCGATAATAGACATTGGCGAATCCATATCGGTTACATCGGTTCCGTTCTCGTCGACATAATGAGCCGTGTATCTTCCGGTGTAATCTGTCCAGTCTTGTATTTGAGCAATCAGTTTTTCGAAAAGGCTATAATATTTTTTTGTAAATTGATCAAAAAGATTTTTTGATTGTATATCCGGTAAAGAATCAAAAGCTGACGAGCTACTTTCTTCGCTAAACATATCTTCATTGGCAGTCCCATCTCCATCGGCATCGTTGTCGAGATCCGTATCTTCATCGCAATATCCATCTTCATCATCATCCCATTCCGGATGATAGACGCCATCCGCATCGGAACAATTTGGATCAACATCGATATTTTCATCGACAGGATATCCCTCGAAATTATACTTACTTATACCATCCCAGCAGACATAACCCTCTTTGCAAAAATAAGGGTCTTCATCTATAAAAAGTGCCGCGAATTTATCCTGTAAACTCTCATCCCTTAATTTAAATAAAAACGGACTGGATTTTTTGAAAGGATTCCATCCAACCATAACCTCAAGTCCACTCGGCCATCCGTCATCGTCTCCATCAACGCTATCGCCATCATCATCCATTCCGCAAGCCCCGGGACATCCGTCTCCGTTCAAATCACCAATCGGATCTTCATCGTTTTTGCCATCACCATCATTGTCATTATCA
Source organism: Candidatus Altimarinota bacterium (assembly GCA_041666465.1). Lineage (GTDB taxonomy): Bacteria > Patescibacteriota > Gracilibacteria > UBA1369 > UBA12470 > XYC2-FULL-41-22. The sequence goes on along the minus strand of JBAYGX010000047.1, from coordinate 6,292 downwards.
GTAACACCATCTTCATCTATTGTGCCATCTCCATCGTTATCTATCCCGGTGAAAGGATCTCCGAAATCTTCATCAAGAAGTCCATCACCATCATTATCAATTCCATCTGAAGGGTCTTCATCAATGAGTCCATCACCATCATTGTCTATCCCGTCTCCATCAAGAACAGATCCGCCGGCTTCAATAAAAAGCTGTTTGGCAAGGTGGCGAGTATATCTGTTATAAGCGACATTTTCCCAGTTCTCGGTATATCTCTGGTAACCGGCAAAAGATGCGCTGTTAATCGCTTTTTCTTCCGCGACCATATCTCCATAAAACAGTTTCTGATCAAACTCGGAATATTCGGTTACACCAAGATGATAAAGATGATTTTTATCAAAATATTCCGCCAATTGCGTTTTCTGCTCGGTTAAGTCCGTAGAAGGTGGAACTATAACTCCATGCCATGCTTCAGGTTCCATAATGGTCGCATTCCCATTTCTTTCGTAATTGCCGGTATCCGGATTGAATATGTAAACCTTATCTTCGAAGTCCGTATAAGGGAGCATGCTCAAAAACTTATTTCCGCCTTTTGTGACGACAGGCAACGGAACATCTCCGACAACAACAACCCCGACAAGATGATTTTTTTCACCTTCAATATCATCACCCTCGAAATAAAGCTTCTCAAGCATTGCCGAAATTCCTTCGACAGTATCTTCAGGCTGAACATCTATAATAAGCGACTTGGTCATCGCCAAGGTTGCTTGCACATCATATGCGTATCGGTCGATTCTCTCGGCAAGTGAGTCTTCGGAAAGGTAAGTGCCATAAGAATCGGACAATCCATCATAAGAACCTGTGTCGTTATAGATGGCGCTTTCAACAAGTATCGCAACAATGCCGTACTCCTCGATTACAGGTTTACTGAAAGATATATCAAAGGTAATGGTTTGCGATATAAAAAACGCAACGACTATCCAGCTGGCAATAACACGCTTTAGTGCGGATGAAATTGGCATTTGTTTTTGTTTCAGTGCGCAGTCCAACTCTCGGGACGAAGCACTTTGTTACTCAACCGAAATTATACCTAAAAAAACAGATTTGAAACAACACGAAAAATGCCTAAAAATCGTCGCATATGAAAAAGGACTTTACAGGTAAGGAAATGTTATAAAAAAAGCCCCCTGCGGGAGGGGGCTTTCTGAGAAAAGCAATCTTTAATAAACAGCGTAATAAGCTTGTCCAGTGCTGTAAGTTGGGAAAGTTGTTGCGCCAATTGAAGTATATTCTGATCCGGTGACAGCAACTGGGAGACCGTAGGTAAAATCCCCACCTGTATCCGTAGATTCAAGCGCAGCTACAACAGCATACTTTGTAACAGTTGCATTGGTGTCTGATTCTTCCATGAAATAAATAACATAATCGGCACATCCAATAGCTCCAAAAGCTCCATTCGAAGTGGTACTTTTTGGATCGGAAGGTAGTTGTCCTATAGAAGATGCCAACGCTGTAGCTAAAACAGTAGAAGTCGAACAAACTTTAGCTCCAGCGGTTGCAACTGTAATCCCGCTGAAACTACCATTCTCACTCAAATAATACTCAAGACCAGTTACAATTGTTTGAACATCAGTTTTCCTTCTAGCATCTCTTGCAGCTGCACTTCCTCCGATAATTCTCGGAACTAGCGCAACAGCCAAGATACCGATAATGGTTACTACGATGAGCAACTCAATTAAGGTAAATCCTTTTCGTTTCATCATTTGTGTTTTTGTTAGATTTTTTTAAAAGTCTGAAAAGACTTAAAACAATTATATTGGATTTAATTTTAAAAGCAAATTTTTCGAGATAGGGGACAGCTTGTAGCTTATAGCTTATAACTTGCAACTTGAAGAGTATTTGCGAAACACAACTTTCAGGCTTTGAAAAGATATTTGAGGATATTATTGAGTGCTTACTGTTTTCGATATCTGAATTGTTTGAGAATTTAAAGACGATTAAATTTTAAAATCACAAACAAAAATGTTTCTCAAACAATTCAGGTGGAGAAAACAGGAAAGCGAAATCCATCCGAAATTTAAGGCTTTGTAGAATATTTGCGAATAATTGTGTAACGCACAATATCCACGAAGTCTGGATTATTCAAAAATTAGAAACTATTTATATCCGAATTTACAAGAAAAAATGTTTTTTGAATAATCCAGGGTGAGTGGATATGGAAGTGAAACACTATTCGCAAATATTCCTACAAAGCCTTCCCTACATCCGTCAAATCCATAATCGGCTGCATGACAGCCGCGACAAGTCCGCCTACAGTTACGCCCATGACAACAAGGATTACCGGCTCAAGCATTTTGCTCAAACCTTTAATGGTCTCATCGACTTGTTCTTCGTAGAATTCCGCAATTTTATCGGCAACCTCATCAACTTTTGCAGTTTGTTCTCCGACTGTGATCATGGATACGACCATGTCGGGGAATAGAAATTTGGAATCATTCAAGTTTTCACCCAAAGGTATACCTTGTGCGACATCTTCCGCCGCCATAAGGATTCTTTTTTTATAAACTTCATTACCTACAGCATTTGCATTTATTTCAAGAGCGCGGACGATTGCAACTCCGCTTTTCATTAAGCTCGATAAGTTACGAGAGAATCTTGATAAAGCAACTTTTTTGAAAATCTCACCAAAAACCGGGATTCTCAAAAGGGCATTATCGATCATGTATTTACCGGTACTTGTTTGTTTGAAAAGCCAGAACGCAACAACGAATATGATAATAACAGATAGCGCTTCAATATAATGATCCTTCGCGATATCGCTCATCCATATAAGAACTTTTGTTGATGTCGGTAATTCAACACCGGATTGATCGAAAATCTCTGTTATTTTCGGAACAACTTTTACAAGGATGACAACCACGGCGCCAAGCATGATACACACGATAGAAGCCGGATAAATCATTGCGCCTTTTACTTTGCCCATAATGCTCGCGTTTTTTTCAGCCTGCATCGCGATTTGTTTCAAAACTTCATTCAGTTTACCGGTGGCCTCGCCGCTTCTTACCATACCTATTTCGGCATCGGTGAAAACCTTGGAATATGATGCCATCGCATCGGAAAATTTCTTGCCGCTTTCCACTTTTTTAGCCATCTCTCTTGTAATTAATTTCAATTTAACATTTTTGGTTTGATCGCTTAAAACATAAAGGGATCTTATTAGAGGTACTCCGGCGTTTAACATGACGGACAATAACTCGAAAAACATAACCTTATCTCGCGTTTTGACACTTGCCATTGCCTGAAAATACAGATTTATCTTGTTGTAAATATCAACAATTACATTCCCGGTCGATGCAATGACTTCATCGCTACCGATAGGGGATGTATCATTTAACGCTTTCAATCTGGCTTCATCTTCGTTGCTCAAACCGATATCGAGATGAACCTCTTTTTCGCCCGGATTGTTATTAATTTCAGCCATATAAATTTATTTTTTTACTTCAGTGGATGCAGCTTCGCTGTGTCTTGCCACTCTGTAAACTTCTTCAAGAGTTGTAATACCTGAAAGGGCTTTGATTACACCGCTTTGTTCAAGGGTTACCATTCCGGCATATTTTTTACCGGCGGCTTCGACCTCCATAGCAGTGGCTCTCTGCAAAATCAATTTTCTAATCTCGTTATTAATGTGAAGAACTTCATATAAACCTACGCGACCTTGATATCCGATATTGTCGCATTTTTCACAACCTTTCCCGTGATAAAATTTAGGATTCTTAATCAAATTCGGATCAACATCGGCATCTGGAGGTAAAGTGTCTAGTGCTGCTTTCACAAGCTCCATAGTGCTGGCATCAACAGGAATTTCTTCTTTGCAATTTTGACAAACTTTTCTCACAAGTCTTTGCGCAATAATTGTGTTAATTGTAGATGTCATTAAGAAAGGCGGAACACCCATATTATCGATACGAGTTAGAGTTTCAACCGCACTATTCGTATGTATTGTTGAAAGTACCAAATGACCTGTTAGCGAAGCCTCGATTGCGACATCGATAGTTTCACGATCACGAATTTCACCCACCATTATAATATTAGGATCTTGACGAAGAGCGGTTCTTAATCCGAACGCGAAAGTATAATCAATATCGGGGTGGACCTGACTCTGATTAAGACCATCCATCTGAATTTCAACCGGATCTTCAATAGTTAAAATATTAACTTCAGGTTTGTTTAATCGGCTCAAGCAGGAATAAAGAGTTGTCGTTTTACCTGAACCGGTAGGTCCCGTTGTCAAAATAATTCCATTCGGCATTGTAAGACTTTCTTCGATGAACTTAAGAGATTTTCCTTCAATCCCAAGTTCGGGAAGATCGGGAATCTTACGCGATTGATCCTGAAGACGCATAACAACTTTTTCGCCGTTTACGGTTGGTAAAGTTGAGATACGAAGATCCATTTCGCGACCGTCTGCGGTTGTGACCTGGCTTCGTCCGTCTTGAGGAATTCTTTGCTCGTCAATCTTCAAGTTAGACATGATTTTGATACGAGAGACGACAGCCGGATGTATATTAAGAGGATATTCAACAATCCTTCTAAGTACGCCGTCGATTCTGAATCTCATTCGTACGAGATTTTTTTCAGGTTCGATATGCACATCACTTGAACGGATTTCTATTGCGTGCGAAAGAGCGCTCATCACAAGCTGGGGAATGTTCCCCGCGATTATCGCATCTTCAAGTTGTTGTAGTTTTTCTCCAGCCATTTATTTTTGAAAGTAAGCGTTGATACTAAGTGAAAAAGAAATCGTGTTACTGTCTTCATCTTCTACGAAAGTCGTTGAAACATCCGTGATATCCATAAGTCTGACTCGATTATCAAGATTCCCGGAATTCTCTATATATTCCAGGAATTTATAGAAATTATCTTCCGAACTCTCAACCTTTATCGATAAAGGAAGCATCATATATGTTCCCGTATCGGATTCTGTACTGTCGTTATATGTTATTGAACTGATGAAGAAAGGATTGTTTGAAAAATTATTCTCTATCGAGAATTCATCAAAAGCCCTGGTTAAAGAAGTTATATCTTCATCCGATGGAAGAACATCTGCAATGTCGCTGTTTTTCGAGTCGTTGGTTTCTTGGAATATGGTTTTTGCTTCGGCGATCTCGGAATTCAAGCCTTCCGTTGCGGTTATTGCGCCGGAAATACTTGTTTCAAGATTTTTATTGTAAGAATAAAAGTCGAGAAAAGATGTAACTTTGAAGAATCCAAAAATGCCAAGACCGGCAAGCAATACAAGGGCGAAACCGGCAATGATTTTATTTGTGATTTTATCCATAAAAATTTGTTAAGAAGCAGGGATGATTTCTTCATCTATTGTTTCGTCGGTGTCGGTGGTTGTCGTTACTGTCGTTGTTTCATCGGTTGGCGTGTTGGCGGTGGTTTCGTTTACGGGGATCTGTACTGTCGACTCATCTTCGGTTTCGGTCGATAATGTGAATGTCGCGTCACGACTGTCTTCACCTTCCTGTATATCAAATGATAATCTGAAAGAAGCCTCGTATTGGGAATCTTCTTCGTCATTTGAATCGCTTTTCGAGAAACTTCTCTCTTCAACATTCATAAACAGGGGTGATTGTTCAAGCGCATCGACCAGATTGGCGATTAATGTAAAATTCTTGGTATCATCCGTAATCGTTGTCCCTTGTATTGAAACGGTCTTCGATTCGGATTCAAGGCTGAAAGAAGCATAGCTGATATTGCTTTCAATCGCGCTTCCATAAAGCGGATCGACTTCTTTCGTTATCTCTTCGAGTTCTTTAATTATATTTTCCCAACTTTGTCTCGAGTTTTTTATGGAAAGAATTAGCGTAAAATTATCCTGAACTATTGAGTTCAAGCTGTTAACAACCGATTCGACGGTCTCGGAATCAAGTCCGGTTGTCGTATCAATTGCCAAAACCTGTTTGACGAAAGCGCCGTTTTTCACGAGCGCCAAAGCTCCGGTCAATCCGTTGATCTCAAGTTTTATATCCGGATCGTTGTTTTGTTCATATTCGGTATTTAGTTTGCCGAGCTGTTCTTCTATATAAGCGCTTGTCGCTTCTTTGAATTCGACTTCGGGTCCAATCTCCGTTTTTAGAGTAATCCCTTCTGGTACGACAGGTTCCGATAATTTTTCTTGGACTATCGAAATTGAAGAAATAAGTGTTGCTTCGAGATCGGCCAATTCGGTCTCAAGAGTGACTTTTTCTTTTGCGGAAGTGTAATCGGAATCGTATTGAGATTTTTTGTAAGTATACGAGTCCGCATT
>JBAYGX010000046.1:0-11218 GCA_041666465.1 Candidatus Altimarinota bacterium | reverse complement strand
CTCTCTAAGTGCAATCGTGTCATCACGAACAGCAGCTTTCCTTTCAACCGCAATTTGTTCCGGCTTAATTATATTTATTCCCTGAACATCAAAATCATCAAAATAGTCCTCTTCCTCGGGAACCTCTTCTTCATCCAAAGACAATCGCCTCCTCTTCTTGCTGGGAGTCAAAAATTCAACAATCTCGGTCAAAGAAACATCAAACATAAGCAAAACGGAAACTATCATCATTGCCAAAAACACAACATAACTTCCCATCACCCCCAAAACTTCCCTTGAAATAAAACTCGCAACAAACCCAACATATCCTCCATACTGACCAATTTTGGCAACTTCATAAATATCATCCGCCGGAACCGATAAATGAATCGTGCCGAGCAAAGCGACAGAGAAAAGCACAATCCCAAGCCATCTCGCCAATCCAAACATAACTTTTTTCGCAAAAAAACTCAAAAGCGCCATAATAATCAACACGGCCGGCATCACATAAATTCCCCACCCGAAAACAGGACGCAAACAAGCCAGCCACAAATCCCCCAAAACTCCCAAATTCCCCCTGATACTCAAAATCGTAAGAATCCCGAAAGTCATATACAAAACCGCCCAAATATCATTCATAACATGCGCCTCCACATCCAAGCTCAACTTCTGCTTCTTGAGTCTCCTCTTAAAAGAGGCCCTGCCTCCCCCACCATAAGATGTTTTGGTTTTCTTTCTCATAATTGAGTTTTGCTGTCGCAAAACGACTTATAGGATTGGTCACTTGGACCGCTTCGCTTCCTGTGACTGTACGAAGAAAATCTTAACAAAGACTACAGATAGGAGCAATAGAATCGATTCTCATTCTCTTCTCTTCACTATGTCACTATGTCACTATGTCACTTCCCCTACTTCTTCTACTTCCCCCTACTCCTCCAGACTAAAAACAATCGTCTCGCTCTGCGTATAATTCATATCATATGAATAAAATGCTGTCGGCGAACCGGAAATCTCCGAATCCAAAATCTGCATATCCTCGGATTGACCTGGTGTAACCTCCAACATCCAAGAAATACCGGCAAAAGGAAAATAAAGCTGATTTATAACACCTGGCACATTCATAGTCGCAACATTTCCACCACATGTACTTTGCACATCTATCGAATTTTCACCCATAAACGAATATTCAATATCTTTTTGAAAATTTAAAATATCCATCGGCTCATCAACCCCAATAAGAGCTGAAACATCCTGATCTACAGCAAGAGTCGCCTCAAGAAATTCAAAACTCCTCGGAGTATAAGCACTCTCCAAAGGAACATTCTCGCACTCGTTAGTCGCATCTCCGTAAGCACCACAACTATATCCCGTTAATGTAACGGTATTATCTTGTTTTATCGCATCACCACCATCAACAGGGAAATAAAGCTGAGCCTTGAAATCGCCTGTCGGCACACAAACAACCGCACCTTGATTTTCCTCAAAACTCATTTTCGATTGATCAACCTTAATTGCAATATCCCCTTCCAGCACAACTTTTCTATAAGTCGTATCACTATAATCGGGCACATCATCTTCAACGAAACCTCCGCATCCCGAAACAACCAAACTCAAAACCAACAAACTAACTGACAAGATTTTTTTCATGTTTTTAAATTAAATTACGCATTACATTCTACCCAATCGCCCCAAGTAAGCAAAACGCAATCCCTTCCCATGCTTGCCAATCAGTCACCCTGGCTGTAAATTTCTTCTCGCATTCCTCTTTTCTATCTTCTTTACTAGCTCACCATCTTCTCTAGCCTACTAGATCCTCTCTTCTCTTAACTAGCATTTTTACTATCTTAACTAGTTAACTAGGTCCTCTCTTCTCCCCTCTTTACTAATTCACTAAGTCCTATCCCCATGCTCACCACCCGCTTCGCCCCATCCCCAACCGGCTTCCTGCATATAGGAAGTCTCCGCACAGCCTTATACTCTTATCTTTTCGCCAAACAAAATAAAGGAAAATTCATACTTAGAATCGAGGATACTGATCAAAAAAGATATGTCGAAGGCGCAACGGAAAGTCTGATACATACACTTAGCTGGTTCGGACTCGATTATGATGAAGGTCCTGAATTAATAGATGGAAAAATTATAGAAAAAGGCGAAAACGGCCCATATTTCCAATCGGCACGAACCGCCATATATAAAAAATACGCCGAAGAATTACTGGAGAAAGGTCACGCATACAGATGTTTCTGTACTGCGGAAAGACTTGAGCAAATGCGCACAGACCAAACCGCAAAAAAACTTGCACCAATGTACGACCGCGCATGCTTATATTTAAGCCCGGAAGAAATCGAGAAAAAAATGAAAAATGGCGAAAAATATGTGATTCGCCAAAAGATGTCTTATGAACAAAAAATCACATTCGAAGATACGATAAGAGGTCACATGGAATTCGATTCGAAGAATATAGACGATCAAGTTTTAATCAAATCGGATGGATTCCCGACTTATCATCTCGCAAATGTAGTCGACGATCATCTAATGGGGGTAACTCATGTCATCAGAGGCGAAGAATGGCTTCCTTCGACACCCAAACATATTGCACTTTATCAAGCACTCGGCTGGCAGCATCCGATATTCGCCCATCTTCCACTTTTACTTAATCCGGACAAGACCAAACTCTCGAAGCGACAAGGGGATGTTGCAGCAGAAGACTACATCAAAAAAGGATATCTGAAAGAGGCGATTATAAATTTCATCGCATTACTCGGCTGGAACCCGGGAACTACCGAAGAATTTTTCACACTGAGAGATTTGATAGAAAAATTCTCAATCGAACGAGTACAAAAAGCCGGCGCGGTTTTTAATCTTGAAAAACTCAACTGGCTAAACGCACATTATATCCGTCAGAAAAGTCCGGAAGAACTTGCAAAATTAATAACTCCAACCCTACCGGATTGGTTTGAGAAATCACCTTATAAAAACAATAAATACCTTTTAAAAACTATAAAAATAATCCAAACGAGACTGGAAACACTCGCACAGGCTTCGGAACTGCTAAAATTCTTCTTCGTACCGGAAGTGGAATTCAATCATGACCTTCTGTTGAACGAGAAAATGAAAGTCGACGCACCTACTGCCAAACTGGTACTAGAAGAAAGCTTAAGAGCACTGAAAGCACTACCTGAAAACGATTTCGAAACGGAAGAAAAAATAAAGACATCACTAATGGAAGTAATCCAAAAACTCAATCTGAAAAATGGCCAAGTCTTATGGCCTTTAAGAGTCGCATTAACAGGAGAGCAATATTCACCTGGCGCATTTGAAGTAATAAGCGGACTGGGAAAAGAAATTTCACTTAAAAGGATTCAGACATATATAGACAAGCTGGTATAAAAATGGTATAATTGAACTTCGAAAATTTAACAAAAACAAATATGGCTGAAAATGATGCAGAACAAGTAGATACAACGAAACAGCCAGATACCCCTACCAGCCCTTCTGAACTGGACGCTCCAAAAGAGACACCTAAAACAACCACTGCCGAATTAAGAACAGTACTTGATCAGGTACAAGCTGCAGAAACATATGCAAAAGCACATCCAAAAGAAACCGCACAAATAAAAAGTCTTATAGTTCAAGCAGTATTAGCTTTTTATAGACTACCAATTACTAGAACCCTGGAAGGATTTTGGAACGAAAGAAGTACTACTGGCAAAGAAGCACTCACGGGAAGAGGACTTGCAGGTAAAGCAGTTGGGCTTGTCGGAGGCACACCAACACAAGCAATGCAGTCGCTTTCAATGGAGTTTGTAAGAGCTGGTATTTTCGAACCGATCGAAGGAATGGATTTGGATGGAGAAGCAGCCACAACAAGCACCGTTTTACACACAATAGATAAGACATCCCCAATCTGGAGTCAGTTCGTACTTTTATTCGGACCGGAAGCGGAAGCTGCAGTACCAATAATCGTAAGTATAGTTAAAGCTTTGACCTTCTTAAACGACAACTATCAAGATGTAATGAAAGACTCAAGACGAGCTGTCGCGATAGAAAGAGCTGATATTCAAAGAAGTCTTGAAGCAGCAGACAAATTAGGAGCGGAACCAGTACCGTTTTTAGAAGGAGAAACACATACACGGGTAGAACAAGACACGCAAACATAATACAAAAACCAATAGCAGCAGCAACACCGGCATTGATAGAAACACAACAAACAACCGACCAGCACTAAAACATTGTATTATCCTGCTTTTCATGCTATAAAATAGGCTGATATTTTAAGCATGAAATATGCTTTACAACGAATTCAAAGCACTTCTAGAACAACTGAAAAACGGCCTCTCTTGCCCAAATTGCAAAGGAAAATATGACGAACAAGGGATGTCGATTCTGGGAACTTTTAAAGATGAAAGTTTCATCCATCTCTCATGCACAAATTGCAAAGCACAAGCTCTCGTAACGGCTGTACTCAACAGACACAACGAAAAAAGACCTCATCAAGGGTTAAAAATCAGAAATGTAAGCTCAAACATAAGCCCAATAACGGCAAATGAGGTAATTGAAGTCCATAATTTCTTACAAACTTTCGACGGAAATTTCAAAACTCTTTTTTCATAAAAACAAACCATGAAAACAAAAATCATCGCGATAGCATTTCTTATAGTATTTGCTTTTTCAGGATGCAAAGCGCAAGACAAATTAACAAGCACTTTTGATACGGTAACAAAAGAAACAACCGAAGCTTATGAAAATGTAAAAACCGAAGTAGAAACAAAAACCGACGCAGTAGAAGATAAAATAAACGCAATTAATCAAGCCGCCGAAGATATTGGCGAAGCAACAGACGCAGTCGGAGACGCAATAGACAGCGTCCAAGCGATAAACGACACCGGCACCGGGACAACAGAGGAATAATCTTTTTCTTTTCTTATCTTAACTAGTTCACTCTCTTCACTAGAAACTAGGTCCTCTCTTCTCTTCACTAGCTCACTATCCTCTCTAGCTTACTAGGTCCTATCTTAATCCTCTTCTCTAGCCTACTAGGTCCTCTCTCTTAACTAGCCTACTCTCTTGCTCGCCTCCCTTCACAATCACACCAATTCCGACCCTAACGACCCGATACGATACTCCGATAAAGAGCTGATTGATCATGCACACGAAAAAAATTTCCAAATCCTGGCAATAACCTGCCACGGGAAATGGATAGGCTCTTTAGACTTAATCGCATATGCGAAATCAAAAAACATCCTTCTACTCCCGGGCGTGGAAATCTCGATAAGAAATCGCCACATAGTAATATTAAACGCAACTCAAGAAGCGGAAAAAATCCGCAATTTTAAAGAACTGAAAGAATATAAAAAATCTCATCCGGAATCTTTCATAATCGCCGCACACCCCTATTTCCCGGGACTTAATATGATAAATGACATGATAGAAAAAAACATCAGCTGCTTCGACGGCATAGAATTTTCATGGTGGCATTCTGATTTAATCGATTTCAATAAAAAAGGAGAACGACTGGCGAAAAAAAACAACCTTCCTTTCATAGGAACATCCGACACTCATAATATGAAAAATTTCGGCATAACATATTGTGAAATAGAAACATCTATTTTATCAACGGAAAACATTTTTGAGGCACTTCGCGAAAACAAGTTAAAAAACATTTCAAAAACACTCAAAACATGGCAGATGTTTTTGATGCCATTTATCGCAATAAGAGATAAATTATGGCTCACAAAAGAAACTTGGAAAAAATTTGCCCGAACAAAATTAAAACGGTAAGATAAAAAAGTGCTAAAATCATAAACTTCGCACCAAAAAATAAAATCAAAAAGATGCAAAAATTTCTCGCGTGCATAAAAGAACAAGCCCGAAAACGACCAGGCAGAATTGTGCTTCCCGAAGCCGCTTTTGACGACAGACCGCTTTTGGCCGTAAAGGAAATTTTAAAAGAAAAAATCGCCAAGCCAATACTAATCGGCAACAAAATAGAAATTCTCAAACGAGCAAAAAAACTTGGCATAAAACTGGACCCGAAAAAAGTACCGATAATCGACCCGCTCAACTCTCCCCTGACGGAAAAATACGCAAAAGAATTTTTCCGACTCCGCAGTAAAAAAGGCGTAGATGAAAAAACCGCTTGGGCAACCGTAATAAAACTGAATTATTTCGGCACAATGATGGTACATATGGGCGATGCCGACGGAATGGTTTCCGGCGTAACATGGAAAACAGCGGAAAAAATGCTCCCGGCATTGCAAATAATCAAAACCAAACAGAAATTCCACAAAGTCTCTGGATTTTTCTTCATGCTTCTTGATAAAAGAATCCTGCTTTTCGCAGACTGCGCAATCACAATAGATCCGAACTCTCACGATCTTGCCGCAATCGCAATCGACACGGCCGAAACCGCAAAAAGTTTCGGAATAGAACCGAAAGTCGCAATGCTTTCTTTCTCGACAAATCGCTCAGCAGACCATCCGTTTGTGGACAAAGTAAGAGAAGCCATAGCTCTAGCGCAATACGAACGCCCCGACTTAATTATCGAAGGCGAAATGCAAGTCGATGCCGCACTCGTACCGGAAATTTGCGCCAGGAAATTCCCAAATTCGCGCCTTAAAGGAGACGCAAATGTTCTTATTTTCCCGGACCTTCAGTCCGCAAACATAGCGTATAAATTGGTGGAAAGGCTTGCCGGCGCAACCGCGATGGGTCCGATCACACAAGGTCTTCGCAAACCGATTAACGATGTATCAAGAGGATGCAGATATGAAGACATCGTTAACACATGCGCAATAACTTCCGTCGAAGCGCAAAACTTAAAAAATAAATCGAGATTATTATGTAATAAATAATATGCTCATACTCGTCACAAACGCAGGCTCCTCTTCTCTTAAGTTCCAACTGATAGAATCGAAAAAATGGAAACCGATTTATAAAGGTCATGTCGATCGAATCGGCACGCCTATGTGCGAATATTTAAGCTCAAATTGTAAAAGCTGCGATACTCCAAAAATAAAAACAATTACGCAGGCATTCAAATTAGGCATGGATAACATGCTGAAAAGCGGAATCATAAAAGATTTAAAAGAAATTAAAGCAATCGGTCACCGAGTCGTTCACGGCGGAGAAACTCACACTCAAGCCGTCAAAATAACTCCGAAAATTCTAAAAGATATCGAACGCCTCTCCCCTCTTGCGCCTCTTCACAATCCACCAAACATCGAAGGCATAAAAGCCGCGATGAAAATCATGCCAAAAATTCCAAACATCGCGGTTTTTGACACAGCTTTTCATCAAACAATGCCGGAAAAAGCTTTCCTCTATGCCCTACCGATTAAGCTATATGAAAAACACAAGATAAGAAGATACGGATTCCACGGCACAAGCCACAAATTCGTTTATAACGAAGCAAAAAAATATCTTGGCGAGAAAAAAACTCGTCACACAATCACATGCCACCTCGGCAACGGCGCATCGATAACTGCAATAAAAAACGGACAAGTAATCGATACATCGATGGGATTTACTCCTCTTGAAGGGCTGATAATGGGCACGCGATCCGGAGATATGGACCCGGCGATAATTTTTCATTTAATGAATCATTTAAAATTAAAACCGGAAGAAATTCATAATATGCTCAATTATCAATCCGGATTAAAAGGAATTTACGGAAAGTCCGATGTACGCGATTTGCGAGATGGATTTTTCCTACACCAAGAAAAAAAAGCGAAACTCGCGCTGGACATGTACTGTTATCGCATAGCCAAATATATCGGCGCATACCTAGTCGCACTCGGTCAACTGGACACGCTCATTTTCACGGGAGGGATCGGCGAAAACGCATGGTATGTCCGCAAATGGGTATGCCATTATTTGAAAATTGATCTTAATGACAAGCGCAACAAAGAAACCGAATTCCCAAATCAAAAAATTATAAAAATCGGCAGTGGAAAACCAATCGTATTGGTAATTCCAACCAACGAAGAATTACAAATTGCAAAGGAAACTTTTCTCCTCTCTTCTCCCCTCTTAACTAGCTAACTATCTTCACTAGCTCACTAGGTCCTAGCTTTATGAAAAAACTCACAAAAATTCTGGCGATAGCAATCCTAATAATACTTTTACTAACCGTCTGTTATTTCAAAACCCGCGGAAACGGCAAATTAATCGCAACACTAACATCAGTTGAAGGTACGACAACTTATGAGATGAACTTCAACGGAGCAACAGTAGCTGAAGGTTCACACTCCGGTCTTTCATTCGCATTTCAAGAAGGAGATACGCAAATTTATTTCGACATACCTGCAACGGAAAAATTCGGGATATGGGAAATTTACAACCACCCGGACAGAACTTATGAAAATTACACGGAAGAATTGCCATTAACAATAACTGACGAAGATTATATCGGGATGAAAGATGCCTTTGGCAACGACTTAAGCGGGGACCTTTCTATGGGGAATACATATTTCAATGATTTCGAAATAACAATAAATTCGATAAAAATTAAAGATGAGAAATTATGGATGGCAGGATCATTCGCGGGGAAAACAGAGGACAATGAAATAAATGGCACATTCAATATAATCGACGGATTCATTTCATTAATGATGGTCGACTAATTCTCTTTTTCTTCACTAGCTCACTAGTTTACTAACCTACTCTCATGGCTCAAAGAATAAAAAATCTCCTCCCGAAAAATCCGGACAAAAATGTAAAAATCCCAGCAATACATAAGAAATTTCACGGCGGGACATGGCAAATAGATGTCGACTTGAGAGATTTTATCCAGAAAAATTACAAACCTTATACAGGAGGAAAAGAGTTCTTGACCCCGCCAACAAAAAAAACACTAAAAGTTTTTAATCAAACAAAAAAACTTCTTCGCGCCGAATTCAAAAAAGGCGGGATTTACGGAATCGATACAAAAACTCCTTCAACAATGATAAGCCATGCCCCCGGATACATAGATCGCAAAAACGAATCAATCTTGGGATTACAAACCGACATCCCATTGGTAAGAACAATCAAACCGAAAGGAGGCGTCCCTCTCATCGCCTCAACTTGCGAATCTTACGGATACCATTTGGATAAAAAAATACAAGATCTTTATACAAATGTAATAAAAACACACAACGATGCAGTTTTCGATATTTACTATAACTGGAAAGAATTTTTCACTCCGGAAACTCATAAATTATTCAGATCGAAAGGCATAATAACCGGCCTACCGGACAATTACGGACGCGGTAGAATTATCGGAGATTATAGAAGAGTCGCACTCTACGGAGTCGACAGACTTATTTCCGAAAAACACGAAGAGATAAACGAAAAATGCACATACATGAATGAGGAAAACATTCTCCTTCGTGAAGAAGCTCACAAGCAAATTATGGCTCTACAAGAAATAAAAGAAATGGCCACCTCGTATGGATTCGACATAAGTCGGCCGGCGGAAGACACAAAAGAAGCAATACAATGGCTTTATTTCGGATATTTGGCCTCGGTAAAAGAACAAGACGGTGCCGCAATGAGCATGGGCAGAATCGATACATTTATAGATATTTATGCGGAAAAAGATTTACGCACGAAAAAATATACGGAATCTGAAATCCAACAATTCATGGATGATTTCGTAATCAAACTAAGACTTGTTCGCCACTTGCGCGCACCCGAATACAACGACCTCTTCGCAGGCGACCCAACATGGGTAACTTGCGTACTCGGAGGAATGGGACAAGATTCACGAACTCTCGTTACAAAAACATCTTTCAGATTCTTACACACACTGGACAATCTCGGCCCATCACCCGAACCGAATTTGACAATTTTATGGTCGCAAAAATTACCTGAAAAATTCAAAAATTACGCATGCGAAATTTCAATAAAATCAAGTTCCATACAGTTTGAAAATGACGAACTCATGCGCCCAATACACGGCGATGATTACGGAATAGCCTGTTGCGTTTCCGCAATGACAATCGGCAAACAAATGCAATTCTTCGGAGCACGATGCAACCTACCGAAAGTGCTTCTACTGGCCATAAATCAAGGTCGCGACGAAATGGACGGCGAGTTGATTGTCGAAGGAGTCCCCAAGCTTAAACATCAAAAACCTCTAGACTACCGCGAAGTAAAAACGCAATTTTTCACCCTGATGGACTGGCTATGCAAAAAATATGTGGAAACCATGAACATCATTCATTACTGCCATGATAAATATAATTACGAAGCTGCCGAAATGGCGCTTCACGACCTAAAAGTACACAGATTCATGGCCTTCGGCGCCGCGGGAATTTCAATCGTAATAGACAGCTTGTCAGCAATTAAATATGCAAAAGTCTATCCGATAAGAGACACAAAAGGAGTTGCAAAAGATTTCAAAATAATAGGAGTTTCGCATCCGCGAAACAGCTCAAATTACGGTCCCGAAACCGCTTCGCTTTCCGGGACTGTCGGTGAATACCCGGCATTTGGAAACAACCTACCGGAAGTCGATAAAATCGGCGGAGAGGTAGTTAAACATTTCATAACTTGCCTGAGAAAATATCCGGCATACAGAGGAGCGGAACACACACTCTCTCTCCTTACAATCACAGCAAATGTGGTTTACGGACATCACACAGGCGCAACTCCGGACGGCCGCAAAGCCGGCGAACCTTTCGCCCCGGGCGCAAACCCGATGCACAATCGCGACAAATCCGGCGCACTCGCATCATTAAGCTCAGTCGCAAAATTCAAATATGAAGACTGCCGAGACGGAATTTCAAACACATTCTCAATCACCCCGTCAACTCTTGGAAAAAACGAGAAACAACGAACTGAAAACTTAAGAGGAATGCTGGACGGATATTTCCATTCAAACGGATTCCATTTAAATGTAAATGTGCTCAACAAAGAAACTCTGCAAGACGCAATGAAACATCCGGAAAAATATCCACAATTAACGATTCGCGTTTCAGGATATGCGGTAAATTTTATTAAACTAACAAGGGAACAGCAGGAAGAGGTCATCTCTAGGACTTTCCATAAAAACTTCTAATAATAAACATTCTGACTCACTTGCCCATCAGAAGACATCTCAATAGAAAAATTTACAAGCTGAGCATTAATCCAAACACAAACCTCGGCTCGTAAACCACCACCCTTACAAACAACTTTTAAATCCTGAATTTCATCGGGATCGACAATGAATCTATCAAGAAACTCAAAAACAGAATTAACTACATGGTCATAG
>JBAYGX010000045.1:0-11461 GCA_041666465.1 Candidatus Altimarinota bacterium | reverse complement strand
CGGAATAAAAATTATTGCATCCTTAACAAACAATATTCTCCCGAGCAGTACGAGGTTATAGTCGGTCGAATTATTGAACACATGATGAAAGCCGGTGAGTGGGGCGAATATTTCCCGTATTCCTTATCCCCTTTCGCTTACAATGAAACAATCGCGCAGGAATATTTCCCTTTGAATCGAGAACAAGTGCTTGCACTTGGAGGACGATGGCGAGAAGAACAGCTACCTGATATCGAGCGAATTGCCGATTCCGGTAACCAAACCTTGAAGTGCACAATAAGCGGACGCGGATATAAAATTGTTCCGCAGGAGTTGAATTTTTATAAAAAAATGAAATTGCCGATTCCTCTCGTTTGCCCGGATGAAAGACATTATGCTCGGCTTAAATCACATAATGATTATAAATTACTGGATTCGAAATGTGCGAAATGCGGGAAAGATATAAAAACCACTTGTCGCGCGGAGATTGTTTATTGCGAAGAGTGTTATTTGAGAGAGGTCTATTGAATCCTCTGTGATGTAAAAAAACCTTTCATCGAACCTTCTCCTTGTTCAATCGGATCTTTCAAGGCAAGTTCCCACACGATTTCTCCATCGACCGTAATTTCAACAAGTCTATCGGCTTCCGTAATCAATACATTTCCGTTCGGCAATCTATCCGCGCCACGAACAGGCCATGATGATGCCTCTTCAATCACATATTCCCAAGTGATTTCGCCGGTATCTGGATTTAATGTGAGAACTGTATTCGGATCGGTATGATTTGCGAGTAAAATTTCCCCATCCTCTTCCATCTTCGGGTCGTGTTGAGCCTCAAGTACGCCTTCGCCAATTTTCCTCACGAGGTTTCCTTCTGTATCAATTTCAGCGATGAAGCTGAAATTCCTCAAGCTCACAAGCGTGTTCCCATTATCAAGTCTTGTAGCTGCATTTGTATGAGTCCAGCCTTGATCTTGCTTATAGTCGCCAGCTGTAAAACACGAACTTGCCTGCCAAGACCAAACAATTTCACCTTCAGGACTTATCTCCTTTACTTGCGCATCTTCCGGCGTGTCCCTGTTCCCGAAAACCACAAGCGTATTCCCATTCGGCAACCTGTCTATGTCGTGAGAGATTTTCGTGTCCAAATAAGACCAAACCGTTTCGCCGGCTTGATCAACTTCATAGATTCCATTTCCCGGAAGTATAAATAAAATATTTCCATTCTCAAGCTTCTCAACATCGAATCCCGGGTTGTTATATTTCGCCAAATCTTTTGGCACATCGTATTCCCACACAACCTCTCCCAACATATTCACTTCAACTATTCGTGGGTTCATACCGTCATGATTGTCAGAAAAAATAGTTGTCCCATTATAAGCCTTTGACGAATCATAAACCGTAATTTCGAATGCGGGATCCGTGTTTGCGTTTGCGATGTCTTCACTCGTGACCACTTCAATCGTATCTTCGACCACCTCTGGGTCGCTTACGATTTCTGCATCCTCCTGAATTTGCTCAACATTTCCACATCCCCCAAAAAACAGAACTAGTGTTATAATTCCTGCGAGATTTTTTTTCATAAATTTTAAATTATGGGTATCAGTCAATTCCTCGCAGAGTATATCACTAACTTTATAGATGCATCAGGCTATATAAGCGTCTATATTCTTATGGTTATGGAGAGTATGGTTTTCCCCGTACCAAGCGAGGCGGTTATGCCTTTTGCAGGATTTTTGATTGCGCAAAAAGAGTTCACATTTTTCGCCGTTATCGCAGTGAGCACGCTTGGAAGTATTACCGGATCTCTTGCCTCGTATTATATCGGTATGTATGGCGGGAAACCTTTTATAAACAGATATGGAAAGTATTTTTTGCTTAACAATGAACACCTTGTTCAATCGGAAAATTTCTTTAAAAAACATGGTCAGAAAACGATTTTTATAAGCAGATTTATTCCGATTATCAGGCATCTCATCTCTTTACCTGCCGGAATTAGCCGAATGAATATTTTTAAATTTTTCATCTATACAATTATAGGTGCGGGAATGTGGAATGCGTTTTTGGCAATTGTCGGATATAAGTTGAGGCAGAATTGGGAGACGGTTATGAAATATAGTGAAATCCTTGATATTTTCGTGCTTGGGCTTATCATTCTCGGGCTGGGAATTTTTATATACAAGCACGTTAAGAAATGGCGCATAACAAAAAAGAGTCTGTAGCTTTCAGTTCAGTCGTGGCGAGTTTCCTGCTAACCGCCATGAAACTTGTTGCGGGTATTATGACCGGAAGTATGGGTATTATTTCCGAAGCGGCACACTCGGCGCTTGATTTGGGCGCGGCTTTGTTAACCTTCTTTGCGGTAAGGGTAAGCGATAAGCCGGCAGATCCGGAACATCCTTATGGTCATGGTAAGATTGAAAGCGTTTCAGCTCTTATAGAAACCGGTCTTCTTTTTCTTACAAGCGCATGGATTATTTATGAATCAATCCACAGACTTATTGCGAAAAATATAGAAGTCGAGGTCACTTGGTACGCTTTTGCAGTTATAATTATTTCAATAATTATAGATATCTCTCGTTCGCGCGCGCTCAATCGCGTTGCGAAAGAAACCAAGAGTCAGGCGCTTGAAGCTGACGCGCTTCATTTCAGTTCTGATGTTTATAGTTCACTTGTTGTTTTGGTCGGACTTGTTTGCGTCGCATTTGATGTAAAAGGTGCTGACAGCATCGCTGCAATCTGTGTTTCTATGTTCGTTTTACATGCCGGTTATGTTCTCGGGAAAAGGACTATCGATGTATTGGTCGATACGGCTCCGGAAGGAATTCCTGAAATTGTTAAAGAGGCTGCAAATTCGGTTGTTGGCGTGATCGGTGTCGATCGCGTCAGAGCTCGTCCTCTGGGAGCTTCGGTTTTTATAGATATGACTATCAAAATAGGAAGGAAATTGCCGGTTGAAAAGGCTAATGAAATTGTGAAGCAAGTTGAGGAAAATATTCATGCGAAAATTCCGGAAGCCGATGTCGTTATTCATACGAAAGCGACACATCTGACAAATGAAACTATCGTTGAAATCGTTCAATTGCTTGCAGCAAAACAAGACTTGACCGTGCACGACATTATCGTCGATGCTCTCGGTAAACAAAAACATATTAGCTATGACCTTGAGGTTCCCGAGGAATGGACGCTGGAAAAAGCGCACAGAGAAGCCACCGTTTTGGAAAAAATAATAATCGCAGAACTGGGAGGCGATGTTCAATTGAGCTCTCATATAGAACCTCTCAAGTCCGAAATCGTAACAAGTACCAAGGTTTCGAAAGATGAGGAGAGGATGGTGAAAAATTTAATCCAACAATCCATAAAAGGCGTTAAACGATTATCCGATGTTCACGATATTTCAATCAAGAAAATCGGCAAGGAACTTTTTATCACTTTGCACTGCATTATCGATAAAAAATCTACCGTTGAAACCGCTCACGAAGCCTCTACCAAACTCGAATTTCTGATTAAGGAAAAAATTCCGGATGTAAAAAGAGTTGTGGTCCATGTAGAGACTTCCAGAAATGATTCGTAACTAAAGCATGTCGTGAATAAACAAAAAGCAATTATCGGCTTAACTGTTCTCGTTGATGTCATAGGACTCGGTGTGGTCATCCCCGTCCTCCCGTATTATGTAAGATCTTTTGGCGCAGAGCCTTTCATGATAACTCTGCTTTTTGCGGTGTTCTCTTTTTGCGCTTTTTTCAGTGCGCCTTTGCTCGGGTCTTTGTCGGATAAGGTGGGGCGAAGACCGATGCTTATTTTGAGCATTTTGAGTACTTCTATCGGATGGTTTATTTTCGCCGGTACGCATAGCATAATCGGATTGTTTATCGGCAGAATTGTTGATGGACTAGCGGCTGGGAATTTCCCAATCGCTCAGAGTTATCTTCTTGATATTTCAAAAACCGATAAGGAAAAATCTGCAAACCTCGGCATGATTGGAGCGATTTTCGGAATAGGTTTTATCGTCGGTCCTCTCATTGGAGGACTATTGAGTTCTTTTTCGCACACGACGCCTTTCTGGTTTGTAGGATTCCTTGCAATGGCAAACACGATTTTGGCTTATTTTATTTTGCCGGAGACTAATCTTAATATGAATCGTGCGAAAAAAATTAAACTAAATCCTTTCACTCCATTGATTCGTTCGCTTGGAAACAAAACACTTATCTTGCCGTTTTTGGCATGGTTCGCTTTTGCATTGGGAGCCGTAAATACGCAATCGATTTTTTCTCTATATATTCAAGATATTTTTGGCTTCGGATCTGTTGTTGCCGGTGTTTTTATGACAGGAACCGGCTTGGTTTTGGCTTTTAATCAGGGATTTTTATTGAAAAGATTTTGGTTAAAAAACTTCAAAGAAAGGACTCTTGAAATGTGGGGGCTTCTTGTTTTCGGCATCGGATTTTTATTAATGAGCACTGGTAGTCTTACGGTTTTTATTATCGGGATTACGATAACAACTTTCTCGCAATCAATTCTTCGTATCGTAATGACAAATCAAATCACGGCTAAGGCCGATCAAAATGCGAAAGGTGAGACGCTCGGCGTTCTATCTTCGGTTATGTCTCTTGCCATGATTATCGGACCGATTGCGGCAGGTTTTCTTTTTCAAATTCGCGAAAATATTCCCTTCTTGGTTAGCACCGCAATATTGATTATCGCGTTTATGGTGGTGGCGAGGGATAGGAGGGGCGCTAGGAAGTTAGGCGTTAAGAGAATGGAAGAGGAGTTGGTGACTGAGAGTCTGGAGGAGAGGATGATATGAAGAAGAATTAGAAGAAGTTGAGGAAGTGACATAGTGACAGAGTGACACCAATTCGCGATAAAAATGTTTAGAATTACCTCGAGATTTATATCGCCTTCCTAGGACGGACTTCGCATAAGACGGGTACAACCCTATTCAAACTGACCCGAAAACAAAACCGCTTCGTAATCATTAGACCTATTGCGCAAACCATTCCCGTATGACATGTTTGCTCCTCAATACATCTCTCCCAAATAGCATTTTTCACAATATATAATTTCCGGTCGTCCGGGCGCATATGTCGTTTTTATCATATCTCCGCATTTCGCACATTTTCCATCCCATATATGGCGTGGATTGCGTGCGGCCATTCTGTCCGCATGCCTTTGGTTTGGATGGCGGCGAGGAATTGGCAAGTTGTTGGTTTTGTAAAATTTAAGCTCCTGTTTCGTAATCAAATAAGGCTTATTTGTAATTTCACACAAAATAGCCCAATTCAAAATATCGTCAGGTGTTTTACCTATGCTGTCAGGCAGTTCGGAAGCGCAAATTGTTTTCTCAACTTGCGGGATTTGTTGCTCATAATCTGACCAATTAAATCCTTTTTGAATAGCCACTTCTTTTGCAAGCGGGAAATATTCCTGCGCCATAGTTTCATTATATCCGAATGGAGACAATCTGAATGGAAAAAACTCACCCCATTCACCTACCGACTCCATCTGTTTTATAATTTTCGACACCAATTCTTCATACTCTTCTTTAGTATATTGTTTATTCAAAACGCAATATTGCTTTTTGTTTAATCCAACGCATCCGAAACAGTCTTTGCAATTGAAACACAAGTCGCAATAATGACTGTTGGTTAAATATTCGCATGTTGTACAACCAATCGAAAAATAACCGAAATCGTTACTCATATTCTCATAAAGCAATTCCCCTTTTCCGCCACCTTCAAAATCATATGTATCTTTTTGATCGAACATACGTCCCGAATAAGCCACGTCTTGAGATCTGTAAACCGAGAAACAGTATTTCGCATTCTTGCAATTAAATATAAAATCACCACTTACATCTTCGTTATTCAGACCAATGTAAGCTTTATGTATCGCTTTTTGCGTTATTACATTCGTGAAATATGATTTTGCCGAAATGAGTGCTTGATATGATCCGAGTTGAGATTTTATTCTCTCATATTCTTCTTTCGCAACAGGTTTGTTTTCAATATGATATTTTTTATCTTTTAAATTAAAACAACCGATGCAGTTTTCTATATTTTTACAATCATAACAAAAAAACGAATCTCTCGTGGAGTTGCAATTCTGGCAGAAAAACGAATGATAATTATTATTGCAATCTATATTCTCGTAACACATCTGGGATCTATCCAAGAAAAGATTATCTATACAGTTCGTACATTCATTAAGCGTTTGGCCGTAACAACAATCTTCGTTAAACCATGACCCGAATAATAAATAACAGTTTTTGCAGTGCGGGGCGTAATTCACGAAATCGCAATTTTCCGTATCCTTATTGAACAAATTAAATCTCGGAACATCGTTCCTGAGCATTTCAAATTGCTTAAAAAACGGATTGTTCGGATCGAAATCTTTTCCGTACCGCGTCGGATCCCATTTCCCACTCCACCATTCCTCGTACTCGTAAACCGTGAATCCTTTTTTCGGGTTATACATCGAGACTATCGGCTTGCCGCTAAGACTTGATGTGCTTTTATAAAGGCTTCTGTCATTTCTGAAAGCCTGACGACGTTGCATTCTGCAAGTCGGGCATAATGTAGGCGGCAGAATCCGATATTTTTCACCTCGATAAATCGGCGAAATTTTTTCGTAAAACTCCAAATCTTTTTCCGTGATCTCGAACTGACTTGCGCAATTTTTGCAGATTTTTTGTAACATACGAATGCATATTAACACACTTGGGTGCATACGAATCCCTTCATAGGAAGAGATTTTGTACGCATATTTTAGACTGCCCAGCGAGTACGGTCTATACGACGACCTTGTTGTACGAGTCGTAAAGCACCCGCTCTACTCAATGTAGTATCCGCTTCCCTTCTTACCTCCATCGCCACTTGCGAGACCGACTCTAATCCCGGCTCTTCATCCGTTTCGCAGCTCATTTGTTCCATAGTTTTTTTAGTTAAATTTTTATAAATTATTTCTTTCCTTAGACATAAGGAAACGGCACATACTTGCTCCTCCTCTGATACCTCGGCTCGAACGAAACTCTCGGCAAAGCGACACCTATCTTCTTATGAAACTGGATCTCTTTTTTCTGGAATTTAAACGGCTTCTGTTCGATTGGGCATAGGAATGTTTTTTCATACAAATCCGCAGGTACATCTTCTATTTTGTCTTGGACTTGGTCTGTCGTGAGCGTTCCGGCTGGAATGTTTGCAGCGGATTTTTCAATCGCTATCGGGAAATAATCTTGCGCGAGAGAATCTTCGTATTGGAATAGTGAGAATTTCTCAGGAAAAAATTCTCCGTATTCTTTTGTCGCAATCATGTGCTCTTTAATTTTCGGCAAAAGCTCTTTGTATTCCGCCTCCGTATAAGGCTTGTTAAGAATATGATACTGGGCTTTTTTCAAACCTATACATCCGAAGCAATCTTTGCAGCCCCAACAGCTTTCACAATATTCGATATTATTGCTCTCAAAACAGTAGGTGCAAAACTTGATGTCGTAATCGTAAGCTATCGTTATACATTCGTAACAAAGTGCCGTCCTCATCCCGTAAGCGAATATGTCGTAAGAGTCTTTTATATCGGCTGAGTTCATCATATATCTGCAGTCCTCGAGCTTGGTAACGTTATAACAATCTCTTGCATTTTTGCTATTAAAAACAGATTCGCCTGTGCAGTTTTCCGAATTTAGAATCACATGCCTTATTTTTGGCCATTTGTTGCTCCAGCCGTCCCAACCCTGCATACATCTCTCGACATTTGCGAATGAATTTAATGAAAATTCCGCAGTTCTTTTTTTATACTCTTCGCGGGTTAATTGTTCGTTAAACAAACAGAATTCCTTATGATCTATCCCGTAACAGAACATTGAGTTTTTTACGCCTCGGCAATTTCTCAAGAAAGCGCTGTCGCTACAAGTGTCGCAATCATCTGAAAATTTCAAATTATAACAATTCTTAACATTCACGCATTCATAACAAAGTTCAGAGTCTATTATATTGGTGCAGTCCACGCAATCGCGGCATTTATCTCCGAATTTCAAGTACATGCAGTCCTCGTCAAATTCGGAATTAAAGATGAAATAACAGTTTCGACAGTTACCACAGTGATTGGAGTATTCCGAATTTTCCTCATTGCCCGCGCTAGCCTTATGCATGCGAGTCGGTTTCGGCCAAAGCTCAGCGTACTGGTCAAAAAACGGTCTGGCAAAATCGAATTTCTCAAGACAAGGGACTTCGTGTTTTTGCTTATGCCATTCGTCGACATGAATTACCGGAAATGGCGCCTCAGGTCTTACATTTGAGATAATCGGCTTGTTCGTAGTTGCACAATTCCGCTGATAAAGCTTGCGTTCATTTCGAAAAACGAGTCTTTTCTTAAGTCTGTCTTTTGGGCAAAGTGTTGGCAGAGGTACCTGTCTTTTTGCATAGTATGCCTGGTCGACATCGTCGATTTCGAACGATTGATTGCAGACGCGGCATATTTTTGTGATGGTGGTCATGGGGTAGGGAGTTAGGAAGTTAGGGCTTTAGGTGCTAGGCAATTAGTGATTGTTCGTCGCGCATATAATATCGCGTTTTGCGATTTTGTCAATCGTCTGTCGCTCAAATACGACTGGTTTTATTGACTTTTTCTATCTGTTTCGTCATATTGCATGTAAATCTGTCGAGAATTTTCCACACATGCTTGAGCACTTACAAAAACTAGGCCTAACACCAAAAGAATCTACCGTTTATCTGGCCATGTTGGAGCTTGGAGTTGCCGCACCGGTATCCTCAATCGCCAAAAGGGCAGGTGTAAATCGCACTACCGCTTATGACATTCTGAATATACTTGTCGATAAGTCGCTCGTTATCTCGTCTAAAGTAGGTAATTATTTTTATTTCCGAGCTCAACCACCCGAGAAATTAGTCGCGTTTCTGAAAGAGAAGAGTTCGAAATATCTCGCGCTATCACATGAGGCGGAGAAACTTTTGCCCGAATTAAAAGTTCACTATCATGCGGCATCCGATCGTCCACGCGTTTATTTTTATGAAGGAATTGAAGGTGTCTTGCGTGTATACGAAGAGACACTTACTTCTTCCGAAGAGATTCTTGCATATGCGAGTGACCAGGCGAATCAGGTTTCGGCTCCTTCTTATTTTCCAGGATACTATAAGAGACGCGCTGCAAAAAAGATCCCTATTCGTGCGCTTTTCCCTGATACTCCAAAAGACCGCGAAAGGCATTCGCTTGATAGTCAAGAGTTGCGCACAAGCAGACTTTTACCTAAAGACAAACTGGATTTCACCCCTGAAGTTAACTTCTTCGATGACAAAATAATGATTGCGGATTGGAACGAGAAACTCGGCATTATCATCGAGAGCAAGGAGATTGCGAAGGTGTTTAAGCAGACTTTTGAGTTGGCGTGGGAAGCAGCGGAAAAATACCACAAGAAGATAGTCGGGAAGAAGTCGGGGAAGTAGAAGAAGTGACAGAGTGACATAGTAAAAAGGCATGAGGCAGAAGGGAGAAGAACCAGAATCTACAAATTACAAGCTATAAGCTCCAACCTATTAACCTATCAATTATGAACAAAACGCTAAAATTATTGTGGGGAGTTATGCTCTTCGAAATATGCGCTCTCTTAACTGTAAGCGCTCTTATTTGGCAAAAAATCATACCGTTCGAATCATTTTTGCCGGATCAAACCGCACATATATTATTTTATGTCTTAGCCGGAGTGTCTGGCTTTATATTAATTGTGCAACAGGTCTTTTTAAGGAAACGACCTGATTTAAAAATGGCTGCGCCGGATCAACTTGATGCGCTAAAGAAAAAATATTTCACTTTTCATTTAATCGCGATGGCATTTGCCGACTCGATTGTTGTTTATGGATTCGTACTTTTCCTCACCACCGGATTCCTAATCGAATCTTTTGTGATGATGGGGACTGGCGCGCTCGCTTTAATCTCTATTTATCCTACTGAATAATTTTTAACAAAAATATAAATGCTCCAATCATTCGCGCTCTACCAGATCCTCGGATTCCCGCTCATAATGTATGGCGGAATTACAGTCTTGATTCTCCTGTTAACGACAGCCACCATCGGCTTTTTGCATAAAAATATAAAGCTCCATGTCTGGCTCGCAAGGATAACGATAGTGGTTGCAATCGGACACGCGATTTTGGGGATTTCTATCTTTATAAAATGAAAACTGAAACACTTATAATCGGCGATGGAATTTCAGGTCTCGCCTGTGCCAATAAACTGGCCGAAAACGAGAGGGAATTCCTCATTGTGACCGAGAATGTCGAAGGACGAATTGCTCGATCCGAGGATGGACAAGTTTATTACGGTGCGTATTTTGTTATGAAAGACTATAAGCATCTAAATAAATTTGTCCGTATCCGCGAAAAGATCTCTCCTCTTAATGTTCAATTTCATGAAAACGGACGCCAGTATACGGCATTCAACTTCGGCATTCTTAAACATTTCGGCGAGTTTTTGCGTACTATCAGAATCCTTTTTAAATTCAAAAAACATTACGAGGCATTTAAGAAAAACTCCGAAATTATGGACCAAGCCGATGCGATTAAAAAAGATTCCTATCTGTGGAAGCTTTACAATCAAAAAGCTTCCGATTTTATTCTCGAACAACGGATAGAATACATCGGTTATAAGTATCTTGCTCAGATGATTCATGGCGCGGCTTTTACGCCAACCAATAAGATCAATGCGATGTTGTTCTTACTTATGTCGATGCCGATTATCGCATCAACTCACAGATTTGATCTTTTGGATGAAAAAATTTCAAGTCATGTTGGAGATAAAATTGTTTTTGCAAGTGCGACGGTGATTAAAAAAGAGCATAGCTTATATAAAGTATCTACCTCGAAGGGGGATTTTTTTGCTAAAAATGTTGTTGTTGCGACTCCACCGCATATTTCAAAAAAACTTTTGGATCTTGGCAAAATAAAACGGCCAACAAATGCACATATGTTCCATATCGCAGGTGAATTGCGGGGAGATTGGGATATGATAAATTTATTTGATGAAAGCGACTCAACGCTAGCTTTCGCTAAAGAGAGGAACGGAACTTTTTTGTTTTATTCAGTTTTAGCCAAACCTGATTTTTCAAAATATTTTATTAAGCACCGAATTATTTATCATAAATTCTGGAATCCGGCTTTCAATGTGTCCGGTTTTGAACTGCTGAAATGCGAGCTCTCGAAAAACCTATATTTGATCGGCGACCATAATGTTTGCAGTATGGAGGACTCTTTTATTACCGGAGTTTATGCGGCGAATAGGATATTAGGCGGGTGAATTTTAACACTACTGTCCAAAGAAAATCTGAAAAATCCGATAAATTGGATAGCACATGCTAAATACAAAAACATGGCTTAAGTAAGCCGTTGTGTTTTTCCGAATACGCTAATCACTAAAGTTCCTTTGGACAGCAGTGGAATTTTAAGCCAAAATCCAACTCGCGCAATGGCAAATAGGT
>JBAYGX010000044.1:0-11608 GCA_041666465.1 Candidatus Altimarinota bacterium | reverse complement strand
TTTGTGGTGGGGGATACTTGAGTTTTTGCCAAATGCGATTATCGGTTCAAAAGAGAGTCCGTCTGCGTTTAAGTCATGCGCTATGGTGTGAATTTTCCATGCAATTTCGGATTCTTTTACCCCAGGCTTGAGGAGCTTGATGATTGAATAAAAAACTTGTTCATTGATTCGTTGTGAGTGAGTAATTAGGGCTATCTCTTGCGATGTTTTGATTGCGCGGAGTTTCTCAATTTCGTTTATTTGCGGTATGAGTTTTGTTGGGCGCGAAATTTTTTTCCAGTATTTGAGTGCGGAGTAGGTGAGGTGGTTTGATTCAAATGCGAGCTCTTTTACATGATGTTTTTTGAGAATTTTTGGCCAAAATTCTTCAAATTCGTTTTTCTTGTATTTTTCCAGTATGAAATTTTGCGGTATGTTTTTTTTCGCCTCGTCAAAATATCTTGTGTCGGTTATGAAATAGTTGTGACTTGGGGTTTGCAAAATTATGGCTTTTGAGCCCGTAAAGCCGGAAAGATAACTAATGTTGATTGTTGAGGTAATCAGGAGATTCTTCATGATGGTATTTTGATATAATTAATTGAGTTTGTCGATTCTTTTAATTTGGTATTCGGTATATACCTTAAAGGTATAAGTTTATAAAAATTTAATTCTATACAAAATGGGAATTGAACAAAAAGTAGCAAATTTGGATCCAACGATAGAGCTTACAGCACATGCGTTAAGACATGATATCGGTAACTTGTTTTTCTTCATTCACCGTGATTGTACCCCACCGCCTGTTATTCAAAATGCAGATGTTGTTTTTCATTGGTATCGAGTGAACTTTTTAGGTCGTCATGATTGGATTGGTGAGGCGCTAGGATCTATCTTTGTGCAGATGTTTTAAGGAATGGGAAAACCGCTTATGATGGGATTCAATATGCTAAATCACAGGGTGTGTATAATCCTGGCTGTTTTAGTCGTGCATTGATGGAAGTTCACTGTGCTCGGTTGGTAACTATTGCCCAAAACGGATGTGTCGAGAGTGATCCGTATCCTGATGCGTGAATGTTGGTAGAGGAGGTGATGAGGAGATTCATGAGGTTGTTTTGAACATTATGCTAAATCCCGATATCTTTAATGCGGTGTCTAGTTGTGTTATTTGACTGGTTTTGGAAATTTATTATAATTTTTGTGTAAAAAAAATTTCACAATTCTTTATGGAAATCAAACAAGGTGATCCGGGTATTGCTGTCGGTTGTAAAGATTTTGAAGTGTTTAGAAAAGTTTATTGCGGGAACGGTGATTCCAATGTTGATTTTGGTCAACTTTTTTACGGACAAACATATCCTTCAAGAATTGGGGTTTATTCAGGACCCAATGGTAAGATGGATGCGGTAATGAGAACATTTAGGGTTCGATGTTTTTTGTCTTCTACTGTTGATACTGATGAGATGCCTGGTACTGATGTTGATCTAGATGATGATTCTGACGGTAGTGTGTCCCTGATTGACGGAGATATTGTCGTTAGTGGAAATGACAATTTAGATTTTTTAACTGATTCTGATCTTGTGGATTCTAATGGTGTCGGATCTTCTGCTGAAAGTATGGATACTCTTACTAGATATTTTATGAGTTTTTCTATTGAAACAAAAGTTTGTTTTAATAGCTTGATGTGTCGTTGTGGTTTTGATGGTCAACAGATTTGGCGAGCGTTGGATTGGTATGTTAATCATTGTGGATTTCCTAATACTCATGATTGGTTACCAGAGATGACAGAGCGTGAATGGGGTTGGAGATTAGGTACTCTTGGGGATACTCCTCATTTTGAAGGAGATGAGTTATTGCAAAGTTTTTTAAATGAGACTTCTTTAGCTGCATGTGGATATTTGAAGCGTGGAAGAGAAGATCGTGAGCGCGAAAATATACCTGCAGAAATTAATGGTATGTCTGAGGTTCATAATAAAAGATGGATTGTTTATGAACATTTCCATAGGTTTCTGCAAGTTGCAATAACGGGAAGAGATCCTGGTTATGGATGTCTTGCGAAAGATTTACTTAAGTAGCTCTCTCGCAATCTTCTTTCCCATCTCAACTCCCGGCTGATTATAAGTATTCACACCATACATTTTTCCAAGTAAGGCGATTTGGAGTTCGAGAGTCATAATCAGTTCTCCAATAGTTTCTTCTGTTATTTTCGGGATTATTAGCGTTTGTGTCGGGATTCCTGCTTTTTCGAGAGCTGCTTGTGTTCCTTTTTTTTCCGCGTTCATCAGGTCTTCAAGAGTGTATTTTTCTCCTGGGATTTGAGGAGCGTGGTGGTGATGTTCGACTTCCAAGAATAAAAACTGTTTGTTCTTAGGTCCGTCCATGAATAATTGCAATTGCGAGTGTTGGTCGGTTGGTCCGATTGCGCGAATCGGTGTAGGGCCGATTTCAGGTGTTTTGCCGAGGCTTTCCGCCATCAACTGGATGTACCAGTCTGCGAATCTGTTAAGACGGTAAGAGTAGGGGAATATTACAGTTATATTTTTGCCTGCGCGGTCTTGTGTGAATTGGTTTTCGGCAAGTTGTAACGGGATGTTTTTTTCTGCAGACTCTTGTCTGAAATGTTCGAGTGCTGACATTGCGCCTTTTTGGATTTTCGAGATATCGATTCCTGCTATTTTCGCAGGTAATAAGCCAACTTCCGACAGTACGGAAAATCTGCCGCTTAAGTTTTTTGGCATGGTTACGATTGGTAAATTAGTCCTTCCCAGGAAGCTGTCTTTTTCCGCAGTTATTATCGTGAAGTGTTCTTTTGGATCCAATTTCGCATCAAGAATTTTTTTATAAAAAAACTTAAACAGACTGACAGTTTCTATCGTGTTTCCGGATTTGCTTATCGCAATGAAATGCGTGTCTTTTAAGGATATGTTTTCAGATAAGTGAAAAATCAAATCCGGGTCGATTTGGTCTAGAAAAAAGAAGTGGGTCGAATCCGCTTCCATGTGTTTGAGCGGGCGGTAAAGCGCGCGCATGACTGCGATTCCTCCGAGTGATGAGCCGCCGATGCCGAGGATTATGATTTTTTTAAAATTTCTCTTGGGTGTTTTGAGCCGGTTTATCAGGTCCGGATCAATTGCGGAATCTATAAACGGATGAACTTTTTTCAGGAAATCTTTTTTAAGGTTCTTGTGTGTTGTTTTTGTTGGTTGTGATTGGAGTTTGATTTGCATGATTAAAAAATATACTTTTCATCGAGTCGAGGCAAGGTCGTCGTGGGTTGACATCCTGGCATATTCTGCTATAAATATGTACTTAAAATAGTTTATGGGACATGTTGTTGGTTTTGTATCGGATTTGCATGGAAGTGGCGACCAGTATGAAAAACTTGTTCGACATGTGATTTCGAATCTTTCCATTCGAACTTTGATTTTAGGTGGAGATTTGGCTCCCAGGTATGAAGATTGTGAGCATGATTTTGTTGCAAATCAGTACAGGTTTTTCAGGGGTAGATTTGTTGAATATATGAGGAGGATTAAAGAAGCGCGGAGTGATTTGAATATATTTGCCATATCCGGGAATCATGATTGTCATATAAATGACGATGTTTTGGGGGAACATCCTGATCTTTATTCATTTATTAATGAGTTAAGAGCTAAAATTGATGATGAATTTGAGATTTTCGGGTATTCTTTTTGTCCAATTTCTACTCATGTGATTAAGGATAGAGAAAGGTTTGATTTGACCGAATGTCCTATTGAATATGCGCGAATTTATAATAGGATTATGAGAGGTGTTGCTTTGAAAGGTGGAGAGAGTAAGCGTACTAGAGACTGGACTAAATTCTGGTTAGAAGAGATGACATTGGATCCTAATGAATTTCGTGAAATATCTATACAACTCCATCTTGCCGATCCAATAGTTACAAAAGATCCTAGTCGTACCGTTTATGTAATGCATGCGCCTCCTTATGGAACTCATTTGGATCAGAATTTTGGTGGAGGACATTATGGCAGTATAGCTGAAAGGTTGTTTATAGAAAAACATCATCCTTTGCTCGTTTTGAGTGGACATTTTCATGATACCGTTCAAGCTTCAGGTAGTTTTATGGATAGGATCGGTTCGACTGTTTGCTTGGGTACCGGAAATCAGAGGCGTGAGTTGCCTTTTATTGAGGTGGACTTGTGTAAGCCACAAGAAGCTAAAAGAATTATGCTTTAGCTAAACATTTCTTAAGAAATACTTGATGCACTCTTCTGTGTTTTCTAGCTTTTCAGTCGTGCGCGTAAGCACTTTGCATATTTGTCCTTGCGAGTATCCGAATCTCATTAGCGCATCGACTGCGTCTTGATCGACTTCTTGGCTTATTTGTCCTTGTTTTCTGGTGTCCGATGGGTCGAGATCTATCTTGTTTTTTAGTTCGAGTACAAGTCTTTCGGCAGTTTTTTTGCCGATTCCTTTTATGCTTGAAATTGTGCCCGTATCTCCGTTTATGATTGCGGATTTGATTTTGTTTATGTCATTATTCATGATTTCCATACCTGTTCTTGGACCGATTCCGGAAACGGAAATGAGTTTTTTGAAAAAATTAAGTTCGGCGATATTGGAGAATCCATAAAGGCTGATTGCGTCTTCTCTTACTTGTGTATGTAAAAATAGGCTGATTTCCGATTCTTCTCTTGCCGGTGTGAAAATTTCTTCGGTAACAGATACAAGATATCCGACTCCGTTTGCGTTTATGACTAGAGATTTATCGAATTTGGCCTGAATTTTTCCTTCAATATATGCGAGCATTGGAAGAAGTAGTAAGTAGTTAGTAGTAAGTATTAAGGGGAAGAGGGGAGGGGAGAGGCTGCTTCGCGGCTAGCGGCTAGTAAACCAATCGGTGAAATGTGTTTTCTCCATCTCTTTTAGTATCTTCTTTGCAGACTCCGTGCGCAAATGTTTTTTTACATTATCTATCCATAGTTGTGCTTTTTCGTATCCGTTATCCAAGTATTCTTTCGCTTGAAAAGCTGTTTCCAGCATGTCGGAATCTCGAGCGATATGGCTCTCTTTAGTTTTTTGCGCATCGAACTCTTCATACAAATTCGCGAATACCGAACCTGTTTTTGTTGGTAGGTTTTTAGTTTGATCCATGAAAGCTTTTTTCTCGAAAGGTTTTACATCAAAATATCTTCTGGAGATCTTGTGCTGATCGCCGACTCTTATTTCGCCGTTGTCGTGAATCATGGCCATAAGTGCACATTTTTCCGGATTTGCTTTCTCAAGATCGGCTAGGATGTAGGCGATTTGTGAAGCTCGTAGTGCGTGTTCGGCTAAACTATCCGGATCTTTTACTCCGGCGAATTTTATCCCGCAATGTTTGAATTTCTTCAGATTTGCGAGTTCGAAGATGAAGTTCGTGATTTTTTTATACATGATAGTTTTTAAAGAAATCTTTTTTGAATTTACTAAACGAGCCTTTGTTTATATTTTTTCTTATTTTTTCCGTTAGGTTAATCAAGAAGCGCAAATTGTGAATTGTTAGTAGGTGCATTCCGAGGATTTCGTTTTCCTGTATGAGGTGTCGAATGTAAGAAAGCGAGAAGTTTTTGCATGTATAACAATCGCATTTTGTATCTGGTGGCGATTCGTCGTGTATAAATTTTTTGTTCTTAACTGCGTGTCTGCCGGTTGAGTTCCAGAAAGAGCCGTGTCTGCCGAGTCTGGTTGGAAGGACGCAGTCGAACATATCGACTCCGCGATCGACAGCTTCCAGTATGTCTTCCGGTGTGCCGACTCCCATTAAATACCTAGGTTTTTCTTCGTTTGTGTGAGGGATGACTATTTCAAGAGTGTGATACATTTTTTCTTTGCTTTCTCCTACGCTTAATCCTCCGATTGCAACTCCTGGAGTATCAAGGCTTGATATGAATTTGGCGGATTCTGTTCGGAGATCGTCGTAAGTTACTCCTTGAATTATTGGGAAAAGTGCTTGTGGTGTTTTGCGTTTTTTTGCGAGGCGCTTGTGTTCTTTAACGCATCTTTCCGCCCATGCATGAGTTCTTTCCATCGCTTCTTTTGCATAAGACTTAGTTGTTTCTCCATGCGTGCATTCGTCCAGTGCCATGATGATGTCCGCACCTATATCGGTTTGAATTTTTATCGCTTTTTCCGGAGTTATGAAATGTTTTGAGCCGTCCAAATAGGACTTGAATTCAGCGCCTTCATCTGTGATTTTTGTCATGTCTTTTAATGAAAAAATCTGAAAGCCTCCCGAATCTGTTAAAATCGGTTTGTTCCAATTTATCCATTTGTGAATTCCACCCATTTTCTTAATTAATTTTTCCCCGGGACGGAGTAAGAGGTGATATGTGTTGCCGAGTATTATTTCCGTGCCGATTTCTTTCAGGTCTTTGGGCGTCATGGTTTTGACTGTGCCTTTTGTGCCCACAGGCATAAAAACCGGGGTTTGAATGTCTCCGTGAGGTGTTTTCAGTACGCCGGTGCGTGCGCGCGAGAGTTGTTGTTTTTTTATAATTGAGAACATCTGTTTCTTAAATAATGGTTTGCCAAAACGATTGCTACCATTGCTTCCGCTACCGGAGCCACTCTTGGGACGATACAAACATCGTGTCTGCCTTTTATCCCGACAGATGGAGTAGGTTTTACAGCAATTCTTATTTTTATGTCGTTCCCGGTTGAAATTCCTCCAAGCGTTCCTTTTTTTAATTTGTTGTTGTCTGTTCCGAGCATCTCCGCTTCTTTTATGCCAAGATCTATTTCAAAAGATTTAACAGCTCCGATTGAGAGCAGTCCTTTTGCCAAATCCGCTTCAAGTTTATCGAATACCGGTTCGCCGAGGTTTTTTGGTGGATTTTTAACTGTAATTTCTACAAATCCGCCTATCGAATTATTCTTTTTAATTGGAGGAATTTTTGTTGTGCTCGAAATTTTTGTTCGCGGACTTACTTCTTTTAGTATTAATTTTGCAACAGCTCCTCCTAATACGCGACCTATTGTTTCTCTTCCTGAAGCTCGGCCTCCGCCTCGATAGTCTCGGTGTCCGTATTTGTCCAGATATGTTTTATCGGCATGTCCGGGTCTGAAAAGAGTGGGCGAGTAGTCTTGTGAATGAGCATTCTCATTCCAAACTTCCATGGCGATAGGTGTGCCAAGTGTTTTCCCTTCAAATACGCCTGATAATGTGCAGAATTTATCTGATTCCGCTCTTTTTGTGCTTAAGGGGTCTTTTGGGTTGGGTTTGCGCTTATTTAGTTCGTTTTGGATGAATTTTTCATCGAATTTAAGGCCTGCCGGGCATCCGTCTATGACGGCTCCGATTGCAGGTCCATGCGATTCGCCCCAAGTTGTGACGCGGAAGATGTTTCCGAAAGAGTTAGACATAGGTTATAGAGATTATAGCTTGGAGATTATAGATTAGGAGAAAATAGGGGAAAAGTAAAAAAAATCCCCGCTGTGGAGCGAGGATTTTTTCTGATTGATGTGTTTATTCTTCTGTCTTCTCTGTTTCCTTCTGTAGTTTTTCGTTTACTTTCTCTTCCATTGTTTTTCTTCTTTTCTTCGGTGCTTTTTTTGTTGCGGCTTCGGCTGCTTTCTTTGCGGCTTCTTGTTTGTTTCTGAACTTATCTACACGCCCTGCCGTATCAACAAGTTTCTGTTGGCCGGTGTAGAAAGGATGACATTTGGAACAAAGTTCTGTGTGAAGCTCTTTTTGAGTTGAGCCCATTGTCATTACATTCCCACATGAACAGGTTATTTTTGCATCCTTATAATACTGTGGATGTACTCCGTCTTTTTTCATAATAGCTTATAGGTTATAGCTTATAGGTTGTAGTTACTTTTTTGATTTCGTTTTATTATTCTTCTTAGAGGATAAGGAGTTTCCCTTTGGGAAACGGCTTATAGTAGAGGTCGCTTCGCGACTCCGCGGATTGTACTTAAAAATGATGTAGAAAGCAAGTAAAAGCAAAAGTAGGATAAAAAATCCTAAGAATATCATAAATCCTTTCGAATGAATGTTTATTGTTACCGTTTCCGTTCGGCTTTCTCCCTTGTCGTCTGTTATTATAAGATCGATTTCTTGATTACCACTTTCCAGGAAGGTTGCGGCGTAGATTGGTTGTACGCTGACAGTTTCGCCGTTTACTAGCCATTCATAGTGTTCAATGCTCCCATCTTCATCATAGGAGTCTTCGGCTGTTAATGTTACTTGTTGATCTGTGAATTTAATTGGGAATCCTTCGGTATCAACTTCTATGTAAGGGGCCTTGTTGTGGTTGTCCGTATCTGTTTCGTCCGAGATTCCATCGTTGTCATCATCTGTATCGGCATTATCTCCTATCTTATCTCCATCAAAATCTTCTCCTTCTTCGGTGTCGAATGGGAATGCATCTTGCGAATCCGAATATGAATCGCTGTCTGTGTCGGGATTAAGAGGGTCGGTTCCAAGAGTAAGTTCTTCTTCGTCCGTTAATTCGTCGCCGTCGTCATCGGTGTCAGAGTTGTTTCCTATGCCGTCTATGTCTGTGTCCAGTGTTTCCGTGTAATCCAGCGGCATTTGGTCCACCTCGTCCAGGATTTCATCATTGTCGTCATCCGGATCGGCATTGTTTCCTATTCCATCACTGTCCGTATCAAGCCATTCCGCATTATTTGATGGGAATACATCTTCAATGTCCGGGGATCCGTCATTGTCGTCGTCTGTGTCTTCAGAGTTCCCCACTCCATCGCCATCTGTGTCGTAATCCGCTGTGATTGTTCTTGTTATGGTATTGTTGCTTGTGTCATCTCCTTCTGTTGTCCATGGCGTTAGAGTTACCGTTATGGTTTGAGTTCCTCCGACCGGATACCAAACTACAAAAACCGTGTCGGTTGATCCTGCCAGTATTGATACCGGTTGATCAGATCCGATTTGTTTGCCGGTTGTCGAATTCCAGAATTGGATTGTTCCAAGCAAGTCCGATTGGGAGTTGCTTGTACCGATTGCATAAATCGTTACCGGTGTGTTTTCTACAAATATACTTGTGGAAAAATAAACATTCGCGTCTGTTATTGCAAGGTCACCACCTGCCGCGAGTGCGGTTGGGATAGAGAGTCCGAGCATTATGAGTATTAGCGGAAACAAGATTGACCTTGTCAATTTTTTTAGAAATGTTCCCATGTTTTATTTTTATTTTGTAAAAGCTTTTTAAACCGGGAGTTTCTCTTGTTCTTCCAAAGATTCTTCCATAGCTTCCTCTCCTTCCGGTAGGTCATCGCTGGTTACCTTGTCCATTACGGATATTGAAGCGACTTTGTCTCCTTCGTTCAATCTCATTACATAAACTCCTTGAGTTGCTCTTCCTCGAGATGGAATTGATGCCAAAGGTACTCTTATGATTTGTCCTTGTTTCGATACGATAACCAGATCCGATTCTGTTGCTTCGCGAATTACACTTGCACCAATTACTTTTCCGGTTTTCGCTGTGACATTTGCTGTTTTTACGCCTGATCCACCTCTTGATTGGAATCTGTAGCTACCGAGAGGAGTGCATTTCCCAAGTCCGTTTTCCATAACCACCAACAGATCTTCATTGTTGCCTTTTACTATATCCATTTGGACGCAGTAATCTCCCGCTTTTACCCTTATGCCGCGGACTCCTGTTGAAGCTCTACCCATGGATCTGACATCCGCTTCGTCGAACTGGA
This sequence comes from Candidatus Altimarinota bacterium, assembly GCA_041666465.1. GTDB lineage: Bacteria > Patescibacteriota > Gracilibacteria > UBA1369 > UBA12470 > XYC2-FULL-41-22. The sequence continues at coordinate 1,951 of JBAYGX010000044.1, read as the reverse complement.
TACATTTTCCTTCATGTGTAACGATTACAACCTTATCTTTTTCTACGGTTTGTCTGACCCATTCGAGAGTGTCACCTTCTCTTAATTTTATCGCTATAAGACCGGATTTTCTGATGTTTTTGAAATCTTCAATGTCGGTTTTCTTAACCGTACCTTTTTTGGTTGCCATGAATAGATATTTCCCTGTTTTCTCTTCGTCACTTGTTAAGATTGAAGTTATTTTTTCGTCTTCTCCAAGCTGAAGCAGGTTAACGATAGGGATGCCTTTTGCTTGTCTTGAAGCTTGTGGGATTTCATAAACCGGTAATCTAAATACACGACCTTTGTTCGTGAAGAACATTATGTTGTCGTGGTTCATCGCACCTTTTATTATATCTATCTCGTCTTCTTCTTTTGTTGACATGCCGATTACGCCTTTTCCTCCGCGTTTTTGGGTGCGGAAAGAAGACGGGGTAACGCGTTTGATATAATTCTCTTCCGTGAGAGTTATTATCATCGGAGCGTTTGGGATCGTGTCTTTTTGTGAAATTTCTCCGACCGCGTGTTCTACGATTTCGGTTTTGCGCGCATCCGCATATTTTTCCTTAATTTCGGCAAGTTCATCTTTCATTATTTTTAAGACTTTTTTCGTGTCTTTCAGTATCCCCTCTAGTTTACTGATAAGTGCCATTTTTTCCTTGTATTCATCTTCTATTTTCTTCTGTTCAAGTCCGGCAAGCGTTTGCAGTTTCATTTCAAGAATTGCCTGTGATTGAAGGTCGGAAAGCTTGAATTTTTTCATCAATGCGGAATGTGCATCTTCTTTTGTTGGAGATTTCTTGATTGTTTCGATTATGGCGTCGATATGATCGAGAGCGATTTTCAAACCTTCCAAAATGTGCGCACGAGCTTTCGCTATTTTTAATTCGAATTTGGTTCTATTTGTAATAACTTCTTTTCTGTGTTCGATGAAGTAACCGATTACCTGTTTAATGTTAAGCAAGCGAGGTTGGATTCCGTCAACTAAAGCAATCATGTTCATATTGAACGATGTTTGCATCGGGGTCATTTTGTAGAGCTGATTCAGGATTTTTTTCGGATAAGAGTCTTTCTTTAATTCGATTACTACCCTGATTCCTTCGCGGTTTGATTCATCGCGGATATCTGTTATGCCTTTTATTTTCTTATCCCTTACGAGGTCTGCTATTTTCGTGACAAGTGTCGATTTGTTTACCTGATATGGGATTTCAGTAATTATTATTTGGAATTTCCCGCCTTTTTTCTCTTCTATATCCGCTCTTGCGCGCATGACTATGCCGCCTCTGCCGTTTACATACATCGCTTTGATTGCGTTCACGTCGTAAATTATTCCGGAAGTTGGGAAGTCCGGTCCTTTTATGTGTTGCATAATATCTTCAATCGTACAGTCGGAATTATCTATTACCAGCATTGTTCCATCTATTACCTCTCCGAGGTTATGAGGAGGAATGTTCGTTGCCATACCGACGGCGATACCGACTGTTCCGTTAAGAAGGAGTTGGGGAAGTCTGGTTGGAAGAACCGATGGTTCTTTAAGGCGACCATCGTAGTTGTCCGTCCATTTGATCGTTTCTTTATCAATATCCGCAAGCATGTCTTCCGCCATTTTCTCCATTTTTGCTTCCGTGTAACGCATGGCGGCAGCTGAGTCTCCGTCTATTGAACCGAAATTTCCTTGTCCTTTTACCAGCGTGTATCTCATCGCGAAATCTTGCGCTAACCTCACCATTGAGTCGTAAACCGCTGTGTCTCCATGAGGATGGTATTTACCCAAAACCTCACCGACGACGGTTGCGGATTTGCGGTAAGATCCGTTGGCTCGCAGTCCCATTTCGTGCATGGCAAATAGAATTCTTCTGTGAACAGGTTTCAATCCGTCTCTTACATCCGGTAGGGCGCGTGAAACGATAACGCTCATTGCGTAATCCAGATA
>JBAYGX010000043.1:0-11677 GCA_041666465.1 Candidatus Altimarinota bacterium | reverse complement strand
AGGCGATTAAGAGGATTTATCCCGAGATCGATAGGGGAGCACCTTCTGTTATTAGGGTGGTTAAGAGTGAAGATTTTTCTGATGATAAAAATAAAATTTTGGTTTCCGGACATTCTGATTTGGCTTGTGTGCTTAGCAGTTGTTGCAAGCCTGTATTTGGTGACTCTATTGTTGGTTATGTTGCGAGGGGTAAAAAAATTCGTATTCATAGGGCCGATTGTGAAAATCTTTCAGGTCTTGATGATCGTCGTTTTGTTGAGGTTTCTTGGAAAGGGCAAGAAAGTCATTCGTTATATCAGGCCGAGATTGTTATCGAGGCTGTTGAAAGACATGGATTGATTAGCGATATTACTTCTGTTATTTCCGGTTTGGGATGCAATATTGTAAATATGACCTTTAATAGAGGTGAGGAAGGTTTGGTTTTGGCTAAAATTGCGATTGAAATCAGGGGATATGATCAGCTTGAAAAAATTCTAGATAGAATTGAGGGGGTGAGTGGGGTGAAGGGGGTGAGGACTGAAGAGAGAAGATAGGACCTAGGAACTAGTAAAGATAGTGAGCTAGTGAAGAGGGGAAAAGATAGGAAAAGAAGGACCTAGGAGCTAGTGAAGATAGTAAAGATGCTAGTGAAGAGAGGAGAGGAGAAAAGATAAGATTTTATGCGATTGCGACATGCCAGTTCAGTTGACTTCCTTCCCATAGCGGCATAACCGTTATGCCTTGTTTTTTCATCGGTTCTTGAAGTGCCAAGAGTGAGCGACCTATCATTCTTGATAAGATGTTTCTCGTTTGTTTCCCGAATCCTTCCGATGGCAATTTTTCTCCGGCTTCTACTCGTGTTTTTCCGCTTTCGTCTTTCATCGATTCGACGAATCTTACCATGTGAGATCCGGGGGTGCTGAAAGCTCCGATATCAAGTGCGTGTGTAATAATGTGAGAGGATGTGTCTTTTGTTGTACTTCCACTTTTACTGCTTGTCAGTCTTTCGTATAGTTGCATCATTGGACGATGAGCGCCGGATATTTTTATTGCCGATATATGTGGAATTTTTGGAAAACCCGGATATCCAAATTCTGCCGGGTTCGTATTGAACATGTCGATTTGGTAATTGACCAATTCGATAAGGCTTCCCATGAGTGGTAAGAACTCTTTTCTCATATAAAGTGCTGCCGGGTTGTTATCTGTTCCTCCATTTTCCCCAACTTGTTCGCAGAAATATGGTTGAGATGGATCATTTGGTTCCATTTTTATTACATTTCCTGCTTCAATTTCTTCTTTCAGATGTTGTTCTTGCAGTCTGCCTCCTTCTTCATATAATGGTTTTCGCTCTGTTGTAGGTAGTTTTTTTGAGGCTCTGAATCTTTCCAAGAAGTTGTCTCCAAACCATCTTGTGAATTCGCCCTTTAAAGCATCAAGCTGTCTTGGCATTGTGTAGTATCGTCTTTTTGCGCTTTCTTCGGGGGTTGTACTTAGTTTGTCGTGAACTTTTTCACGATTTTTCAAGGCTTCATATGTCTGACTTAAGCTTGTTTTTGCTTCCGCTACAGCATCTTCGTAGTTGATGTATTCCGGTATTGTCGGTGGTTGTTGTTCTTTTTCTTTTATGTTTTGGAATAACTCTCTTGCAGCTCTTGCAAGTGGAGCATGAAGTAATGTGCTTGCGGCGAAAGCTGCCAGTAATCCTTGTATAACCGTTCTTCTTGATATTTCTTTTCTTTGTATTGTTGCTGCCGCTGTTGCCAATCCTGCACCTGTCGCCAATACTCCGAGTACTCGACTTCGTGTTTTGTTTGTGTGTCTTACCTCTGTTGTATCCTCATCTTCTTTATCTTCGGTTGATTCGTTGTTTTTTGCCATCAAAAGCGATCCCATCGCGTAAGTTTTTGCCGCATAAGTAAATACATGCATCCCAATGTATATATCATCTGTTCCCGGGACTTTATCTCCGAATACGTTTTTTATAATTGCGAGCCATAAATCTTTTCCGTATGGTGGATCTCCGGCTTTGCAAATTATTTCTTCATCAGATAATGCTATGAATTGGTTTATTGCGTAAATGGTTGCATTTTCTCCGGCGTTATATGATGTGATTGCTGCGATTTCGTCCAATGGACATGGGAATCCTGGATCTATTTTTCTGATTCTTTCCGTTAGGTCGTCCAACGGTTTTCTCATGATTTCTTGTATATATACATAATATGCGCAAAAAAGTTCTGTTTGGACGAGTGGATTTTGCCATTCACTTTCTGTAAATTCACCTATTGGTCCTTTTCTAAAAGAACTCCATCGTTCCGGATGTTCTTCGTTGATTTTTCTTATTGTTTCAAATGTTCCCGGTATAAATTGAAATATTCCGTATGCGTGTTTAGTTTTCTCGTATGTTGACATGGCAGTTATGTCGAAGGTGCTTTCTCCAGCTCCAAGTCCGAATGGTAATTCAAAAGGTATATCATATCCCGCTTCGTTATATGTTGATACGATTCTATTAATCCCTTCATATATTGTTACTTCTTCTCCGTTGAAATATCTCGGATCTTGTGTTTTTTGTTGAAGATTTATTGATACCAGTTCGATTAGTGATTTTGGGGCGTTAGGGTCTGATTCTTTCCCTTCTGGTAGAGCTGGGACTTGTACGAATGGATATCCTGTTCTTTCGGGTTCCGGGATTATGGCATCTTCTCCTGCAAGTCTTCTTCTGTTGTTATCGTGCCAAGCTTGTTTGGTCTCGTCTGTAAAATCTGCAGGCAGTTCCACTTTTTCCAATATCCCGTTCTCGAAATCCCAGTAAGCTGCCTGTCTTGCGTCTGATTCGTAAATTTCTTCGAATATTCCTTGTAAAAATTCAATCCATTCGTCAGTTCCGGATTTGCCTGAGAATCGCATGTTTCTGACAAGTTCTTTTACATCTTTCGGTTTTTTCGGGGTGTCGCATGAGTCTGCTGATATTATTGGTGTGGTGTTTTCGTGTCTTAGGTCTGCCGCCACAGCCATAACCGCTCCTGCAATTCCTGAAGCTGTTTCCGGAATTTCTCTTCTTGAAGTGGATGATCCGGGTGTTGTTTTTGTTGGTTCTTTTTTTGGGAGAAGTTTTAATAAAAAATCTCTTCTGGAAGGTTTGTTAGAAGGATCTGCTGGTAAAGTCCAATGATGTAGAGGTATTTTTTTAGCTATAATTTGAGATTTAATCTTAATATTATAGCATAAAAAGTTGGTAATTTATAGATTATAACTTATGGTTTTGCTCTTCAACTCTTTTCCCAAATTCTCCTGCAAATAAATGTCGAGTAATGTTGTTAGTTCTTTTGATGCTTGCGAGAGCGTTTGATCGGTTTTCAATTTTATGGCATTTGACAGATGTGTTTTTTGCAAAAAATAAAATAGTTTTATTGCCTGAGGTGAGATTGTGGTTCCGCCGAAACCGGGATTTATTTGGCAACTTCGGCAGTGGAATTTGTGTTCACGAGGCGAGTATATGAGTTCGGGAGCGAGCTTGTTCCCACAACTATCACATATGATTACGGAAGGGAGTAGGCCCATGTCGTAAAGAAGTTTGGTTTTGAATGCGAGCAGGATTGTTTCGTTTTTGAGTGGGTTTTGTTCCAGTTCGCGCAAGAAGGAGAGCAGTAATGTAAAAATTTCTTCCGCCGGGTCGTTTAATGCCGTTAGTTTGTCCAAGATTTCGATTGCGTAATATGCGGTCGAGATTGTTTCAAGATTGGATTTGAGGCGTGTGAATTCGGTTATTGTTTGGCATTGATTTAAGTATGTGTGGTTTTCGCTTTTGTATAAGAAAAAAGTTGCATAATTAAAAAGTTCCAGATGTCCGTTTCGTGTGCTCGAACCGTTTCTTGTGTTTTTTGCGATTATTTCCAGTTTGCCTTCATGCTCCGTCATAATTTTAAATGCACGATCGGATTCGCCGAGGTCTCTTTTTGAAATGATGATTCCTTTTATTTGGAAGGTGCGCATGGGGGAAGAAGCTAACAACTAACAATTTACAACTTACAGTTTGAAGAGGGGAGAACTCGTAACTATGTCACTTCCCCTACTTCTTCAACTTCTTACAACTTATAAGGAGTTTGCATACGCAAACGGCTTATAATATGGGCCGTTCGCTTTGCTACCGGCCTGTCTTCAGATGCCTCTCTATCGCCGTATTACTGCTGAAAATCCCGATAAATATACTTATAACTATTTGAAAAAGAGCGATGACTATTAATTTTTTTCCATCAGTAAATTCGGAAATTGTAATCGGTAAATTGAGCGAGGTGATAAATGTCAGTATGAAAAAAAGGCTTATTAAAGCCGCACTCAGGCTTATTGTTATGCCTTCAATTACAAAAGGCCATTTGATGAATGAAATCGGTGCACCGACGAGTTCCATTATCTCGATCTCTTTTTTGCGATAATAAATTGTTAAATGCATTGCGTTCAGGATGATAATTGCGCTTGTTATGATGAATATCAGCATTATGAGAAAAACAAGATTTTTTGTATAAGTTCCGATTGCCAGAACCTTGTCCGCCAAGCCTTGGTTTTCCGAATTATCGACAGTTGTCATGAGCAAATCTTTGTATTCCGTTTTTTCAAGAATCGAGTTGATTGCAGGGTGAGCTTCCGGTGAGGTCGTTGTTATTTGAACATTTGCCGGGAGTGGATTGTCGAGACCATAAGTTTCAAACGGGTTTTCTTGATCCGGATATATCGCTAGGTAATCCGCAAGCGCCTCTTCTTTGGTTGTGTATTTGACATCCAAAACCGAATCGACGGTTTTTATTTCCTCAATCATTGTGTTTATCGTAAAAATATCTGCGTCATCTTCCAGATACACGATGATGTCCACTTGTTTGTAGATGTCGTTGATAATTCCGGTTGAGATGATGTTGAGAGTCAGAATTATATCGAAAATAAAGAGGATTAAAGCCATGACTGCGATCGTCGCCAAAGACATGAATTTATTTCTCCAAAGGTTTTTTGTCGCCTCTCTTATGCTTCGAGCGATATTTTTTCCAAGGTTTCCACCGGGTTGCATTTTTGTTTTATTATTGAAGATTTGTTGATTTCTGGCATGTAAGGCTTGAGTCTAACGATTTTTGCGTTTAGCTTGTTTCTGATTAGGAGTTTTTCGATTTCATAAGTGAAAACGAACTGGTCGTATCCAAGTGCTATTATATCCGGTTTTAATTGCCTTATCAGCTTAAATTTATCCTCTTTATGACCGAGGATGGCTTTATCGACATACGGGAGTGCTTTAATCGCTTTTAGCCGTTTTTTCTCGGGTTTGTCAGGGAGAGTGCCTTTTATGCTTTTTACAGTTTTATCACGAGCGACAACAGTAATAAGATAATCACCATGTTCTTTGGCTTGTTTGAGGTAGCTTTCATGTCCGGCATGGAGATAATCGAAGGTGCCGAATGTTATGACTTTGAGCATTGAGGAAGGAGAAGAAGTAAAAGAAGTGACATAGTGACATAGAGGAAGAGAAGAGAGGCCGCTTCGCGGCTAATAGTCCGGAAAGAAGAAATTTGTATAAAGAGCGAGGAGGAAAATTATCGAGAGGAAGGTGATTAAGATAGTCGTTAAAACTTGGCTTCGCAAGCCGATTTTATTAAGACCGATTTGGAAAGCACTGCCTCCGTAAATAAGTGCTGATAGGAGGAATGGTATGTCCATGATTTGGTATATCGTTTTTGCCGTTCCCGGTAAGTATCCGTTTGCCATCGAGAGCATTGCCAAAATATGTGTTGCGCCAAGGACGGCGAAAAAGATGAAGGCGATGTGATTTATGTTTTGAAGGGTTTTTTGGGGCATGAAGACAAAAGAAACACTTTATTTTCTTTTGCTTATTGTATTACATAGGAAGAAGGGTGGAAATCGGTAGGGCTTGACATTTCACGAGTTGTTGTTATAATTGACGCCTTTTTTAATTTAATCAAACTGCGATATGAGTAGCACTCCGGATTTGCAACCAGTTGAGAGGTTTGAGGCTCCAGATGAGTTAATAGAAAATCCTGATGCTGCGAATCTTCGTGTTTGCAATGGAAAGCTTGATGCGGCTGTTGCACATATACCGAATTATCTCGTTGAGAGAGAGTCGAGATCCCATAATGTTAATTATACATTAAGTTGTGTAGAAAGAATTCGAGGCAAGTTGGGGCAGACGAATAGCAGTGTTGAATCTGGTGGCGAGATATTTTTTGATAATTTGGTTGAATTAAACCAGGAGGCTTATTCTGTTCTTAAAAACTTTTTCCGTGATGAGACCGGGCAGAATCGATTTGAGGCTCGTGGGGCTACTAGCCATCCTCTATATGCTGATTTTGCTTTTTGTGAAATGTATGAGGGATTTATTGGGAATATACAGCTTATGATGAAATCCCATTCCTCCGATTTAGAAACAGGATATGAGTTATTTACCGGGAAGCTTTCCAATCTTAAGAAACAGTATGAGGAGTGTAGGCAGAGGTTGGTGTTGCCAAAAGGTAAACGTGGTGGTTCTAGAGGAGCTCAATACTTAAAAACCGTTCCTGATGATGATGGTAATGTTAGGGTTGTGAAAACGAATGATGTTATTGAAGGCTTGCGTGATCTTGTTGGTATTGGGCCTATTCCAGATAGTGTTTATCACGATGCCTTGGAGGCTGATGTGATTTTGGCGAAGAAGAAAGAGGTTGAATCTTATGATGAAGCGGAGGCTGAAAATGGAGTGCCTCTTGTCAGAGATTTTATTAGGTATGCTCAAGTGTTTGTTGCCGATGTAGAGAGAGTGGGGGGAGTGAGTCTTTTAGGAGATAGCGTTTGTCGTAATTTGGTGTTTTGGGTCGGAAGTGGCGGGCTTGGTGTTTTGGATCCTAATAAACCTTTACCGCGAAGTTTTTTTGATAGTTATTGTATCCCTGCTATGCGTCAGATTCGCAAGCTCTCTTATATGAGGAAGACAAGTGAAGGTGGTAAAGTGTTGGCTGATTCTTTTGGGCGGAATATTTTGGGTTATGTTCCTTCCGATTGGATTTCAGATGCGCTTTTTGATGGTGAGGAGCAAATGGTTGAAGATAGAGGTAGGGTTCTTCGTGTTGCATGGGGGTACGTTTCTCAAGTTTTTGAGCGGGAATCTCCTGTGTATCGCAATATTGGTTTTTTGAATACAGTGTGCGATTGCGTCTTTAACAAAGCCAATGATCGTATGACTCGCGGAGGTGTGTTTGTACCAGTTTCTGATTTTGATGTGGCAGAGGAATATGTTCGCGGGTTGTTTCCGGAAGCTGTTACTTATGCTAGTTCTGCAGCTCTTGATGATCAAGATTTTATTTCCAGATTAAATACCGAAGGGAAGTATGAAGGGGATTATGTTTTTATTTCTGCTGCCAGAAGTTCCTTGTTAGGTGAGGTTGCTACTGCTTATGTTGTTGCTTGTGCCACGCCGAGTCCTGTAGGGGGTGATGGTGAAGATCCTGCTGCCGACGATGTTGGTGTTAACGAGCCTACGGAAGAAGTGGACGACTGTATCGTAGAATTACGCGCCAGTGCGACAAAAAGCGATAAACTTTCTCAAACGGCTTCCGTGCAGTTCTATGGTGTTTGTTTGGATGCTATCAACGATGTTTTCAATTGGGATATTCGTGCTGGAAATGGGAATTATTTATATGGCAATTTAGAGGTTGTTCGTGAGATTTTTACAGCAATTTGGAATGCGAATGAGAGGGTTTTTGATAGATCTGCTTCCGGATGTTCTCCCGAGCAGGTTGAGGTATTTTTGAGTGGTATTGATTTTAATGATGAACAGTCTGTTAGAGGTGCAGCTAATAGTGTAAGACAAGCTTTCCTTGAATTTGTTTATCGTGCGGTGCCTGATATGAGCGGAGGAGGGTTGACTCCGGAGGTGTTTAAGAGGGCTAATCTAGTACGCATTAATGGGTTAGTAGTTAATGCTATCCAAAATCGACAGGCTGTTAGAAAAGCTGTAGTAGAAATGGGTTCGGATGTTTCTATACCTGATGATTTATTTGCGAATATTCATAATGTTGATTTGCAAGTTCTTTCGGGTTTGTTAATGCATTTTCAGAGTTTGAGTCAGGTAGATAGAGGAAATGTTTCCGTTACTCCGGCTCAGAGTCGAGGTGAAAGTGGCACTAATAGTATGAGTAGGATTGCTGTTCTTGGTGGTGTTTGCGTTATAGCCGCAGGTGTCTTATTGGGGATTTACAATAGGGATCATTTGTCTTCCGGATTGCATGATGTTGGTGTTGGTATTTCTGCTGCCGCCAGCGATAAAATCAATATTGTATCGAGAGGTTTTGATCAAATGGTTGAAAACATAGCTGATAAATTATCGGCTGATACCGGAGATACTCCTAGTGACGGTGGGGATGCAGGTAATTTTGATACAGATGACACTGCTCGTGGCGATGGTGGTGTTGCGCATGATGAAGATACTTGTGATACCATTGTGGATGATACAGCGATTGGACGAGAAGAAACCGTAGTGGAAGCTCGTACCCCACTTACTGGTGGAGATTCCGGTTTAGTTGCTGAAGTCCCTGCGTTATCCAATAGCAAGTGGGCGAAAACTCCTCATAATACTGTTTGGGCTTCCGCTGTTGATTTGGTTGTTGAGCGTGGTGGTGATGGTAAAAATGTTGGAGCTGTTAACGCCGCTGTTACTGAAATACTTTCATCGGCATGTGCAGTTCCGGTGGTTGATAAAGCTATTGCCGGTATTAATCAGAGGGAACTTGATGGAATTCGTGATTTGCTTGTTGAAAGTTATGGTTGGTCATCATCATCTTTTGCGGGTGTAAATTCTGTTGCTGATTTAACCGGTGATACCAGATTGCAAGTTGCGGCGTTTAATCTTAGTTCGGATGATATTACCACGTTGCAAGGTTGTGTTATTGCTCCTGCGAGTGGCGGTTCGGATAGTAGTGGTGGGTCATCCGCTTCTGAAAAAGCTGATGGAGCTGACGGATCGTCAAGTAATGATGCAGGTTCTTCTTCAAGTACAAATAACCGTTTGGCAGCGGCTGGTACCGATACTGTAGAGATTCTGGATCCGGTTGAAGATGTTCCCGGTGCTAGCGTTGACGAAATAGTTTCGTCGGCGGTGGTTGATAGCAATGTGTTCACAATGGGGGACGGTGGTGATGCGTGGAGTATGAATTCTATGGGGTTGAGAGTAAAAGCTTTGAGGAAAAAGGCTGGTGTTGTCGAGCCTGTTGAAATTTCGAAAGGTGATGACGAGGAGGATTTAGAAGAATTGAAACTTGATGAAGACGACGATGATATTCTTCTTGAAGAAGAAAGTACTGCTGCTACGATTGTTGAGACTGTTCAAGTTGCTGTCGAAAAGACTATTACCGTAGTAGAAGAGTCTAAATCAGGGTCGAATGTCGATACGGTTCGAGGAAAAGTCGGAAGATTTTTCAAGAGACTTTTTAATCGAAAATAAGAATCTACTGTATGAGTGATACTGATGTTTCTTCTTTTCCAAAGCGTGGTGATCCCCGGTTAGATGATGAGCCGGAATATAAATTGCCGGTTAAATTGGCGGGTCCTATAAAGGAGCTTTTTCGTATTTCTGTGATGCGGAGAGGTATTACACCGGGGTTGTTATCTTCTGCATCTTTTGTTTATGATGACCATAGGTATGATTCAAATTTATTTCTTTCCGATGGTGAAGATCCTTCTTTGTTTTTGGAATTTGGCAGGGCTTCTGTTGCTTCTGGAGAAGATGCAGAGGAGGGGACTTTTACCAGTGATAAAATCCCCGTTTGTATTGATAATAGTGTTGTTGTATTTGATTTGAGTCAATTGAGATCTACGTATTGTAGTGTTTTTGCACGCGTTGTAGATAGTGCTTTGTCCGGTGTGCTTGGGACGTATTCCGGTGCTGGAGATGTTGATACGGCTACTTTTAGAGTTGTGTTTGATAGATGCGAAGGTAGGGATGACGATATAAGAGATTTTACAGATCTCGGGTTCTTGGGAGATAGTGGTTGTTTAGAGAAAACCGCTACTGTTGAAGATGCTGATATGGTTTCAGTTGATGGTCTTATGGCTCGTGGTTACATGGAGGGCGATCTTGTAGTGGATTATAGGGATGCCGGTAGGGCTATTGCGCTTAGTCGAAAATTTACAAATCTTGTTTTTGAGGATGCGCAATTGCAATCTTTTTTGCGAATATTTTTAGGTGAGAGCAGTTTTGATCTTTTCCCTGATTTCTTGATTTATTACAGGATGCATACTGATGCTCCTGAAGCCTTTAAGCTCGATAAAAAATCTTTCCTTTTTTGGCTCTATCATGGGGATAAGTTAAAAATCGGTTTGTATCGTGCAAGGGATATGGTTGCCGGGTGGATTGGGAGGAGGTGATTTATTGCTGTGAAAATCTTGATGGGTTTGTGGAGAGAAGACCGATCGATGCGAAATAGTTATTTGGATTGTCCATTATGTCCATTGATCTCGAAGCGTTTTTAAGTTTTTTTTGAAATCTTCCCTGATTGTATGAAGAATTGGTTTCTCGAAAGATATTTATAAGGTTCATCAAGGGGATTCGGAGTGAAAAGACCCCGGTTTTTCCGTGTATCTGTTAAATCAATTCAAGAAATCGATGCGCAAAGATAAACGACAAGAGCTTTTGTTTTATAATTTAACAGATTAGGGGGTCTGTTTCGGGACAGACCTTACGGATTTAGATTGACCTATGAGTGCAAGGTGTTTCCATATGTCAAACCTCTAAATTCATGAAAAACTGGGGCCTTTTCAGGATTCGGAGATATTTCCGCTCAATCAAGAGTCCTTTTTTCACTGGGGACGAGGGTTTGGAGACTAATTGTATCGTTTCTTTGATTTTTTTTATTTTGTTGAATTGTGTGTGATAAATAACCCCAACTTCTGATCTATTCAAAACACTCGTAATTCGTTTTATTGCGGGGTTGTCAAACCTGTAGCTGCATCTGATAGTATCCCACATAGATTCACGATTGATTCTTCCTGATTAGGTCCGTCTGAATCCATTATCCCTATCAATTGTCTTAATATAAGAAAAGCGTTTATTCTTCGACCTGGTTTGCTTGAACCTTTTATTAGGCTTTCAGCGTCTTCTTTTGTTTCTATATTGTCGCTCCTGTATTCGTCTGTAAATTGGTGTGATATCCCCGGATTTGCGATTGCTTGTATTAAAAAGCTGTCTTCAATTAGATCTTTTAATAGATTTGCTACGATTACAAGTGCTTTTGATATTACTCCTGTCTTATGTGTTGCTATTACCAATCCAAGTAATCTTGCGGTATGCGGAATGTCCCCTTGGTTTCCGGCTACAGCGTCTATGGTGGTTGGGTTCATGAATTTTATAATGTCTGGTAAATGGTTTTCTTTAACACGATTTGTTCCTATTCTTCTTGTTTCTAAGCTTCTTGGAAGAGCTCCTGCTACTTGGTTTGCAATAAATGCATTTCTTGATTCTATTATCAAGCTGACTTCTTCGGTTAGTTTTGCGATTGCCCAGATTCTTACCTCAGGTGTTTTGGCTCTTGTTATGCATAAGAAAATGAATCGGAATCTTATTTCGGATAATGGTTCGATTTCCGATGTGAGATTTCCGAGTGCCAGGTTTGCTTCTTCAGGTGATGTTATTCTGTCAACAGTTGTATGTAGATCTATGTTTTCTGTTGCTGGTGCT
>JBAYGX010000042.1:0-11929 GCA_041666465.1 Candidatus Altimarinota bacterium | reverse complement strand
TTTGGCAAAAAAACTTACATGACAAAAACCGTGGCAACACAGGATATATAATCTTATGGATTCCGCGATTACGAACGCCCTGCACGAGATGACAGATCTGGGATGTTGCCTCCGAAATTGGCACAGATAATGATCAATTTAGCAAATCCGGAAAAAGATACTGTTATTTACGACCCTTTTTGTGGATCAGGAACAGTTTTGCAAGAATCATTAATGATGGGATTTGACACTGCCGGAACAGATATAAGTGAAAAAGCCGTTAGGGATTCAAAAACGAATCTCGAATGGGTCACAAAAAATTTCCAAATCGGGAAAACATGCTTAAAACTGGAACTAAAAGATGCAACAAAACTAACCACCTCTGACTATTCATTTGATGGAAGAAAAATAGCAATAGTTGCGGAAAGCTATCTTGGAGAACCTCAAAAAGACATACCGACACCTGAAAAAGCACATGAATTACTACAAAAACTTGAACCGATTTATTTGAATTTCCTGAAAACTCCAATCCCGACAGGAACAAGAATCGTACTGGCGCTCCCCTTCTTTAACCTAAAACCAAACCCGGTATATCTTGAGGATTTAATTTACAAGGTTCGTGAACTTGGCTATATTATTCCCGCTCATGAGTCCGATATCCTATATTACGCTAGACGAAAACAAGTTGTAGGTAGGATGATTCTAAGACTCACGAAACAGTAAAAACATTCCGGAGTAGCTCAATGGTGGAGCAGGCGGCTGTTAACCGCAAGGTTGCCGGTTCGAATCCGGCCTCCGGAGCCATAGGTCGGTAGCGAAGCGGACGACCATTTATTATTAAGCAGTTTCGCAAATGCGAAACACCTTTTATTTTTAAATAAAAATTGACTGACCCGCATCGACAAATATATACTTAAAACACTTTTGGGATTATCCCACGACCCCTCGCACAACGAGGGGAACTTTTTTTATAGATATAATTTCCCAAAACCTTCCTTTACTCTCATAAAATCAACATCATCCAATTCACCAAGCTTTGACCAAAGACGCCTATAATCAAGAGACCTAGCCTGATGCAAACAAGCCGTACCAGAAACACCACCTTGCCTAAAAGAGACATACCAACTACCAACTCTATCTTGAGTAGTTGTTGGTATCACAAAATAGAAATCATGTGCCAATTTCCTAAAAATAATTACAGGACGCGAAAACATATCACTTTTACCATTAATTTCAGAACCAACATTTTCACCGATACTCACCCACCATATTTCCCCTTCAGAGACATAAGGAGCCTTGCAAATCTTGCTATGCATCCTTTCTTTCAAACCAATCCACTCTAAAAATCTTTTTATATACATATGCAAATCCATTTAGCACATAGACATTAAAAAAAATGAAATTACAACAAGCTCGTTTGCGTATGCAAACTCCTTATCCTAAAATGAGTTCATAAATTTAACATAAAACCATATGACCATGCCAATCACGCCAACAGGTTGCTGCGAACCGTTCAATCCAACCCCATGGCAGGATAAAGAAATCACATGGAAAGAGAAAATTTTTGTTACTGATCATGTAACAAGTTTTTTGCATATTCCACTTAATTTCGGACAAAAAGTGGTAAAAAACCTAAAACTGATTGAAGCAGCAAATGCAAAATCGGAGCACCAAATAATGCTAACAGATGAAAAATCGCTCTGGGGTGCAGACATTTACATAGATGTCACAGATGAAGTCGCAGGAGCACAAATGACAACAATTTCAGGTACTTTTTTAACAAAAATCTTCGAAGGTCCATACAAAGATGCCGGTAAATGGGCAGAAGAAATGAAAAAATATGTACAAAGTAAAAAGAAAGAATTAAAAAAGATTTATTTCTTCTATACTACCTGTCCAAAATGCGCAAAAGCATATGGCAACAACTATGTCGTACTCCTAGCGCAAATAAATTAACCTAGAGCCAAGCAATCATAAAATGGCATAAAAAAACAGAGGCTATTTTGTCATATGGCAAGACATCAAAAACGAAGAATAGCAGAGCTATTTGAGGCTTTTGATAACGAAGCCATATGGCAAAAGAGCCTTTGGAATTTATGTTGTTTTATAATTGATTGGCTCTAACACCTCTCGAGCGAAAGGATATAACAACCCTTAACAATCTCTGAGTCCAACTGATTGCCACTATCATCGGATAGCCGCATTTCACCATCCGCAATCTCACCATCAAATACAGCAAAATCAAAATCACTGATACTCCAATATTGAACTGATTCTCCAATTCGAGATTGCAATTGATCAATAATCTGACGCACGATAAAAGAAACACCAACAGGATGTAACAAAAGAGCAGGTTCGGGTAACGCCATAAAATCGGCGAAAACAAAAGATGCCCCTTTTTCAGTCACCTCGGCGATACCAGCAAAAACAGCTTCTAGCGTTTTTCTTTTAAACACTTCAAGTTGTTCACTTACTTGTTCCCTAGAAACATTTTGTTCCATCAATAAATCTCGTACTGAAACCCCCGGAAAAGTTAGTGTTGCAGATCCAAGTTTTTCATCACCAAGTATCTCTCTTAACACACGCATATTACGAATATCATCCTGAACCAAAACGATTCGTCCATTTTCAAAATTTCTACGCGCATCAACTATTTTTGCCAGATTAAGATGGAAATCAAAATCCAATCTTTCACCTCTAGACGACACCCGTCTTGTCTCATAACTAGCAACATCCAAATCCAAAGAAGAAAGAGAACTTTTCGCTCTACGAATCATTTCTCTATTTGAATCGACACCAAGAAGTTTACTTGAAGGATTTTGCCTACGAAGTTCATCCAAAAGGAACCCAAATCCACACCCCAAATCAACATGCGGACGATCAGAAATCTTCACACACCGTGAAACATGTTCATAAACTCCACTACTATAGAGATTTATAGCGGTATCTCTCCAACTATCAGCATAGTTCAAGTCCGTTCTTCTTAATTCTCGCTTAGCTCCAAATTCACGAACAAATCTATCAAGAAATTCCATATAAAAAAGGAAACTTACATCATTTTAACAAGTCAAAACCATACGCTTATTCAGACACAATGTAAAGACATACGGCGGCTTACAGAAGCCAAACTGGAACATCAGACGATCTCACTAAAAAAAACAAAAATGGAAAAAACATTTTTCGGAAAATCACTTAGCCTGTTCTTAATAACAGCTACGGTTTTATTGACATACGCGATTCTACCTACCACGTACGCAGTAATAAATGACACAACTAACAGAGATGCATCAACGCTCAATCTTACCGGATGGACAGTAACAAACAGTTGCGGAAACGGATGGAATGGAGGCAGAGGTGTATTTACCTCATCTTCCTATACAACTGTAGGATATGCCCCAAACTCAAATCCGACAAATTAGTGCGCATATGTTGTTTTATGATTGCTTGGCGCTAGCACAAATGAAATTAATTAAATTTCCGGACAGAAAAAAGACCTTTAAATGCAGCTTCTACCTGCTCCGACATAATTTCAAAAAAAGATGCCACACGCCTAATATCTGGAGGAGAATTCTGTGGTAATAACATACATTTATGCTTACAGAGGATACCAACTGAGCTCTGTGAATCTCTTCGCCTGGAAACCACTCCCTGTGGAGCTAATAACTTAACCCCACAAGTAAAACGACTATTCCCTTTTTCTCCCATTTCGGTTTCATCCAAATGCTTGATTAACCAAGCAATACGATCAAAAAGAGTTTCATCATCAGGATATTCATTTTCGTAACTTCTCAAATAATCCCTCAACGGCAAAAGCAACATCAAATCTCTTCCGGAACGATCAACATGAAAAGACCCGAGCGAATAAAATATCGCCTTAATAAACCTTCTATGCATTTCAAACACAGCCTTCTCATCTCTCGGAGAAATACCTCTAAAAGAAACTTGAAGAACAAGTGGCAGACAAGAATCATTTAATTCTTCCATCACCAACTCAACATCTCTTTCCAAACCAATAGCTGAACGAGAAACGAATTTCTGAAAAAAAGTATACGAAGTACCTTCACAAGTATAAGTATCAGGATCTCCGGAAATCCAAAGAATATTTTGAGCAATAGTATTTGGCATCTTTTTCGGATCGGCCCATGGCACATCACAAGTTACCCACTCTATAGGACCTCCAAGCCCTAAACACATAACCAAAATCGCTCTTGTGTTCGGCGGAAACGAGTCAATTGCTTCACGAACACTATTTTCAGAATCGAAAGAGCAATCAAGCCCCATTTCAGCAGCAATCCTTTGCACAGCTTCTAAAGCATTAACCTCATCAGGAACAGATACCTCTTGAGACAGGCTTTCAAGAAAAGTATGATTAAGTTCAGGATCCGACATTTCTCGAACTAAACAAGTTGGCCCATCTCCAAATGAAAATCCCTTTCTGAATAATTTCGGATATAATCCGGCAAAAAACTCCTCTTCGGCATCATCACCATCTCTTTCTTCTCCCAAATCGCCACAATCTTACACACCAAATCCTCCCATTGTAAATAAAATTAATAATTATTGCGGCTGCTCTTTCCTCAAAGCACTTGCTTTATCCATAAGTGTTCTGAAAGTTGCTACACGCCCTTCAACAGCCCCTTGAACATCTTGAAGCTTTTCAAATCCTTTAGGAGTTCGGCCTGCAAGAGTAGCTATAATATCAGGATCACCATCTTCTTCCTGAACTAACTCGAATAAAGCATCTGTATCTTTTACTAAACGAGCAAGGTCGCGCAATACAGCCTCTAGTTGTTTTCGAATTTGCAAACTGAGAGCCTCATCCCCACGCCCAACTTTAATCAACGCCCTCAAGTAAAGCTCCTGAATATCACTTTCGGAAAAATAAAGCCTATCACCACTCTTTGCCTTCTCCAGTTTCAACTCTAAAAAATCAACGAACTCTTTTTCCGGAAACACACTCCCGCCTTTTTTACTAGATTCCTGCATCCGATTCATCAAAAAAACAAGTCCGGAATGAGCAATAATTTGTTGAAGACCCAGTTCAAGTACTCTCGGAGGAAGTGTTTGCATTCTTAATCCATAAAAAACATCCTGGTATCCAATACCGGCAGTTGCTGCATATTTCATAACAGGCAACTCTTCACCTCTTTGTTCCGCTTCCACACGAGCAAACTCATAAAGCCTCGCACACATTAAAACACGATCTGTAGCATTCAATGATGTAGAATCTTTATGCGTCGAAGCAGCAGCACTATATAAATCTCCTTCTTTCAAATAAGAACGCACAGTAATAGTTGCATTAACAGTAACCCCACGATCCTGCTCAATAAGGTTTAAAGCCCTATAACGCCTCTCTCCATCTACCAACATGAACCTCAAAGTTCCATCCTCAAACCTAACAGGAGCAACAATCATAGGAATCTGCTGACCGTTAGTTGAAATATCATCTCGCAATCTATCTATTTCGTCTTCAGGGAAATACAAACGAGGCTGCCCTTTATAAGGGACTAAAAGATCTAAACTTACTAAGAACGTACGACCCTCAAACGCAGGACAAGAAACCAAATTTACTTCTCCACGAGAAGAAGAAATCCGATCACCAGAGTTTTCAATCGGAGAAGCATCCAACGTCGATTCATCAAGTTCATTTACACCTTCAGGAACCATAAACACATTTTTTAATTCTGCAAAAGAGCTGAATTGTAGATGATTTTAGGCTTTAGTCAAGTATCGTTTTGTAAAAACAGCTTATGTATATAAAAAATTCACCTATTTACCTCTTCAACTCTGTCACTTTCCCTACTTCTCCTACTTCAATAGACTTCTCCAAGGTAACACTTCTCGCAATAAACCCTATACGGAGATTCCTTCGGATATGAAGTCAATATCTTCTTCCCGCACTTATCACAAACCCTATCAAAAAGCATTCTAGGGTTTCTTTTCGCAATTCGTTCAGCATGTCGTTGATCGGGATGTCGTCGCGGAATCGGAATATTCATTCTGCGATAAAACGCCAACTCCTGCGGAATAATTCTGAAATTTTTACCCGTAACTTCACAAGCAAGAATTTCATAACAGATATTATCTTTCACCTCCTTAATGTCTAAAGGAACGGATACAGTTTGCTGTTGAAACTCTTTCCGATCGTCATCTTTCCACCTCAAACCCGCTGCCAAAACATCCTCCCGCACACGAGGAAAATATTCATGCGCAACAGTTTCATTATAAGCAAATGGACTAATCGACATTGGCGGAAACTCACCCCACTCACCCGTCTCTTTCATATGCGAAACAATTCTCGACACAAGCGATTCATATTCAGCCTTGGTATAAATTTTATTTAAAATCGCATATTTCTTATCCCTCAAATTCGTACAACCGAAAAGATTCTGACAATTCACGCAATAATCCGAATAAAAAGTCTCACTCGTATGACGGCAAAACATGGAGAAAAAAGTACGAGTCGTGGAATACATTCCCAAATACTCGTAACAAAGCTCATTTTCTTCCGTATAATTGTTGTCAAAACAATCCTTCAAATCGACAACTTGCGCGCAATACGAACAGTCTTCGCACCTATCCGAAAAAAACGATTGAGAAGTGTTTTTTGAATGAAAAATATGACTACCGCTCACATTTACCGAACCTGTCGCGAGCATACAAAGATGTGGCACAGTTCTCCTTAGTTTCTCAAACTCTTCAGCCAAAAATTCAACACAAGCGAGATCACATAAATTTATTCCCTTCCTAATCTCAACATACTTCTCTTTGGACAATTGCTGATTGAAATAACAGTATTTTTTATTGCGTAAACCAACACAGCCGATGCAATCCGAACACGCCTGTAAATCAAAACAATAAAGCAGGTCATTACTCCCGTTACAATCTTGGCAATACAAACAGTTATAAAGCTTCCTGCAATCGATACATTCATAACAAAGTTCGCAATCGCGAAGCACAAGCGTATCCACGCAATTTTTCGAATAATAAGGCGACCCGTAATAACAATCCTCGGAATAAACCGACCCGAAAATCAAATAACTGTTTTTTACATCACCCGTAAAATTACAATAGTCACTATTGACACTGTTAACATTCAGAAGAGCAATACGCGGAGTCGCCAACATAAGCTCCTTATACTGATCAAAAAACGGCCTGCTGAAATCAAAATCCCTCCCGTATTGCGAAGCATCCCAATTCCCCTGCCACCAAACATCCTGTGCATAAACCTTGTAAGGAGATTCTGGCGAATACATTGAAATAATTTCCTTCCCGCTCCCATCACATTTTCGCTTATACAAATGCCTCTCATTTCGAAACGCAAATCTTCTCATCTGACGACACAACGGACACATCGTCGGTTCCGGGATCTGAAATGTTTTCCCACCGAAAACAGGCGAGATTTTTTTGTAAAATTCTTTATCGCGAGACGAAACTTCAAATCGATTTTTACATTGGATACAAGTTTTCATGACTAAAGCATAGCTGGTTATGCGAAAAAGTAAACAGCTCAGCGCAATTGTATTGACTTTACAGGTTAGATTATGACATAATTACTGTGCATTATTACGCACAACACACCACTAATGATTGAATTATTTTTAAAAAAACTCGGCCTCGATCAAAAAGAATCGCTCGTAATGATGAGTGTTATAAAACTCGGCGCGCAACCATCTTCCGTAATCGCCCGCCATGCAAAAATCGACCGAACAACAGCTTACAGAATCCTTAAAAAACTTACTGAAAAGAAACTAATTTCAAGCTCAAAACAAAAAGGCGTAACAGTTTTTTATCTCGAAAAGTTATCAGACATAAACCACTACATAGAAAAAGAGTCGGAACGACTAAATGAAATTAAAAAAGAGTTTAAAGAAGTTTATCATGACCTAGAAACCATGCGTTCAAACATTCAGAAACTTCCGCGAATCCAAATCTATGACGGATTCGACCAACTCGAAAATTTCTATAGAGACATAATCAACCGAGCAGTCGAACAAAAACTCCTGTTAATCCGCATCTTGGGATCTAACACATTCAGCCAACAACTTGAAAAAAAAGAACTAGGCGAAGTTGTAAAAAGCTTCGAAAAAGATACGAAGAAACACTCAATCGAAACGGACATTCTGATCGCTCAAGGGAATCTGACAAGAGAATGGCTAACAAGTTTAAATTCAATGGAAATTATGGCAAACCTCCCGGCCGCCGGAGGCGCAACAAATGTAATCCTCGTCGGCGAAAGCGTATTCATGGTTTCATTCCGCGACTTTCCGGTTGGAATCAGGATAGATCATCCGGATATTGCATATACGATGCATTTTTTGTTTGATACTGCGCAGAAAAGTGCAAGGACGCAAAGCATAAACCACGAGGAAGCGTAAACGATCCCAGTAGCCAATATTATAAACGATTTTGCGTTAGCAAAATACATATTCCTTGCGCAATATAATCAAGCTGTTTTTCAATCGCCTAATCACAATAACATCCGCCTCTTTTTTCACGAAAATTTAATCTCGACATACTACGATACTCTTGACCAAACAACTTAACGTACGCTATTATGTACATAGAACAATTACAACAACAAATCGAGATGCAACCTAAAAACACTCTTTCAATAACGGAAGCCAGGAAACTTATATTCACAATCGCAAGCGATGTGCAAAAGCCAGACACCCATTACACGCTAACTGAAAACGGCAAACCAAAAGCTGTAATAATATCAGCGGAAGAGTTCGATTCATGGCAGGAGACCATGGAGATTTTGGCAGATGAAAACATAATAAACGACCTAAATATTTCGAAAAAAGAGATCGCTAAAGGCGAATATGTCACTCTCGATAAATTTCTCGAAGAAGAAGGATATATAAAAACAAACAATGTACGAAATAATCCTAAGCAAAAGATCGGCAAAAAATCTTAAGAAACTCAACGGCAAAAATAGAGAAAAAGTCCTAAAAGCTCTGTTTACCTTAAGAGAAAATCCATACCTTGGGAAACCACTAATCGGAGAACTGAAAGGTTTATATTCCATAAGAGCATGGCCTTATCGAATCATATATGAAATCATAAAAAATCGACTCGTGATCCATGTACTCCATATTGGACATCGGAAAGACATTTATAGACAAATTTAAAACAAAAAATATCTTGGGCATTTCTCCCCACCCTACTGTTTGCTGTCTACTATCCCACTCGGCTATAATTCACACGAAAAATCCACCGTCAAACCAACTTCATGAACCAAGTCTGTCGCAACTGCTCAATCCCTTTCGAAATCACTGATAGCGATCTCTCTTTTTACAACAGCATCTCTCCAATAATAAGTGGGCAAAAATACTCAATCCCGCCGCCAACCCTCTGTCCAAACTGCAGACAGCAAAGACGCCTCGGAATCTGTAACGAACGACACCTTTATCCGGGAAAATGCGGGATGTGCGGGAAAAGAACGCTTAGCGAATATACTCCCAACAGAAATCAACCTATTTACTGCCGAGACTGTTGGCATAGCGACAAATGGAATCCACTAGGTTACGGACAGGATTTCGATTTCAACAAATCATTTTTCGAACAAATAAAAGAGCTTAAGCAAAGAGCCCCTGCGCTGGCACTAAACACACAAGGAACCATCATCAATTCTGATTACATTCATTACGCAGGATCATGCAAAAACTGTTACCTGCTCATGCACGCGGATTTTTGCGAAGACTGTTATTACGGATACGGATTTAAGAAAAACACATCTTGCGCCGATGGATTTTACAATCTCCATTGTGAATTATGTTACGACTGCGTTGATGTCCATAAATGTTATGATTTAAAAGGATCCCAAGATTGCATTTCATGTAACTCAAGCTCGTTTTTAAGAGATTGTATCGGATGTCGAAATTGTTTTTGCTGTATCGGATTACGAAATAAAGAATTTTGTTTCGAAAACGAACAACTTTCCAAAACGGATTATCAAAAACGCATCTCTCAAACGGATACCGGTTCATACAAACAATATCAATATTATAAAAATCGACGTCGCGAACTCGAGATGAAGCATTGCTTTAAAGAATTCCAAGGACACAATCTCGAAAACTCTTTCGGCAACAACTTATATAACTGCAAAAACACTTGGTATAGCTTTGATTGTGAAGATGTTGAAGACACAAAATTTTGCTATCAAACAATTCTTGGCGCAAAAAATATTTATGACATTTACCAATATGGCACGAACCTTCAACAATCTTATGAATGCACAATCTCGGGAGAAAACAGTTACCATCTTCTCTTCTGCGATAATTGCCATGTGAACTCATCCGATCTTATGTATTGCTGGTATATGGAAAGATCCAAAAACTGCTTCGGATGCATACAAATGCAACAAAAATCCAACTGCATTTTGAACAAACAATACTCACAAGAAGATTACGAAAATCTTGTCTCGAAAATCATAAAGCATATGCAAAAAACAGGAGAATGGGGCGAGTTTTTCCCACTTGCCATCTCTCCGCACGGATACAACAAAAGTTCAGCACAAATGTATTTTCCATTATCAAAAGAGACTGTTATTACATCAGGGCTGAAATGGGATAACTATGAACCTGCCCAACCTGATGTTTCAAAACGAATATCGGCAAAAGAAATACCCGACAATATTAACGACATTACTGATAGCATTTTGGACACCGCAATCGAATGCGAAATCACGAAAAAACTTTTCAAAATAACTCCCCAAGAATTAAAACTTTATCACAAACAAAAAATACCTCTTCCAAGACGCCATCCGGACCAAAGACATCTCGACCGCTTCCACCAAAGGAATCCACGACAATTCTGGCAACGCACATGCGCGAATTGCCAAAAAACCATCTGGACAACCTATTCTCCCAACCGTCCCGAAATCATCTACTGCGAAGCGTGTTATATGGCGAAAATATATTAAATTGCATATATCAAAAAACTGCCTTCCCTCACTATGTCACTATGTCACTATGTCACTTCTTCTACTTCCCCTACTTCTTTATTTCTTCCCATCACAAACTCCGCAACCACCCCAATCGTCTCATCGTCGAAATAATCATGATGCCCCTTCCCTTCCAGCGTAACAAATTGAGCATTCTCAAACACTTGGCTTAACTCAACACCCATATCATACGGGATAGTCATATCGACATCTCCGTGAATTATTAATGTCGGAACAATAATACTCGCAGCTTTTTCATATGTATCAAAATGTTCGGGTATAAGGAAATCGACAGGCAAAAAAGGTATAAACCTCTGCGCAACATCAGGAATAGATGTATAAGGAGCAATCAAAACAAGTTCGCTTCCAAACCCTCTATAAACCATTTCAGTCGCAACTCCGGATCCAAGCGAATATCCGATTACAGCAATTTTCTCATTTGAAACACCTTGTTCGTTCAAATAATCAAAAACCGTATCAGCAGACGCATAAATCGTCTCCTCGGTTGTATCACCATCCAAATCCCCATAACCTGGATATTCCATCACCGCAATACCAAACCCATAAGCAGAATATTTTTGAGCAATATAAACAATGTCATTTAGCGTCTCCCCATTCCCATGAAAATAAACAATCGTCTTCGCGTCACCTTCCGAAGGCGAATAAAGAAATTCCGCACCTCCCGTACTAACCAACTCAAAACCTTCCGAAACAATCGGTCCGGAATCCTTTGGAGCCGGATAAAGCACATATGGATATGCAAACCTGACAAAAAACATCGAGAAGACCACGAAAACAAGGACGATAACAAAAAGATTTTTTATGATTTTTTTCATTTCTTCAATCTTCATTCTGCTGTCTGTGTCTTGCTGTCTGCTCTTTTCTTCAACTATGTCACTATGTCACTTCTTCTACGTCCCCTACTTCTTCATCTCAATCCGCTCTTCTCCCTATCTTCCTCTCATTCTCACTCAACAACTTCTTTCGGAGTCTAACTCTCGT
>JBAYGX010000041.1:0-12299 GCA_041666465.1 Candidatus Altimarinota bacterium | reverse complement strand
GCGAAAATATATGGAGGCATCATGCCAAAAAATGCACCATAAATGAAGGCGGCACCGGCAATTTTTTTTGTTTGGTTGTTCATGTTTTTGTTTTTAATAAGTACCCATATTCTATATGGAGTTTTGCTTACTTTGCAATTGTCTTATAAAATAAGTCGAGGATTGTTTAAAATTTTATTTATGACTTACGACAGGCAAAAATATCTTGAGGCTCTAAAGGTGCAACTCGAGCCAAATATTTATTATCATTCACTTGCGCTTGAGGCTTGCATGGGGGGGATTTATGATTACTTGCATTCACAAGGGCAGATAGATCCCAGTGAGCCTTCCAGAGACGATTGGCTATTGGCCGGATTGATTCATGATATTGATTATTCCGGTGAGTATAAAGATTTTCATCCCAATAAGACTGTTGAGGTTTTGCATAAGCATGGTCTTGAAATTCCGGATGTCGTACTCGGGATGGTTAAGGCTCATGCCCCTGATCTTACCGGCGTTACGCTTAAGACGAAGGCCGATTGGGCGATTTTTTGCGCCGATAGCTTGACCGGTTTGATTGTCGCGGTTGCGTTAGTTTATCCATCCAAGAAACTGGCTGATGTTAAATTGTCATCTGTTGTTAAGAGGTTTTTGAAAGAGCCGAAATTTGCTGCCGGAACTCGTCGTAGCGAGGTTGCAATGTGCTCAAATGGTGAAGGATTGAATATCCCATTGGAGAAGTTTATCGAGATTTGTTTATTGGCGATGCAGAAGATTGCAGGTGATATGGGGTTGTAATTTCCGACTCGAATTATGTAAAATCAATCCCTTTAAGTTTTTCAACATGTCGTTAGGTAATATTGAGTGTTCCGTTGGACATTTAAACAGTCAGGTTTTGCCTTCTGTTAAATTGCAATGTTCTTGCGTGGATGGTGTTCCTAACGTGCTTGTTGATGATAACGGTCAGAAGGTTGTGATAGATTCCGTAGCTCATATATTGACCGATAATGGTTTGTTGTTGATGGATTCGAGGATGGAGTTTGTGGTCGTATCCGTTAATCGTGATCGTGATGGTGGTTGTGATTGTGTTGCTCATGTGTTCGTTTGTACGGATGATGGTATGAAATTTATTGAATTCCCTTTCTACATATCTCGATTTAGAGTTTTTACATCGAGTCCAAGGGGAGAAAGTTGATTTATTCTCTTTTTACTCTAGAATTTCGACATGCTTGAATCTCTCCTCAATATTTTTCATTCTTATCCTCTTCTAATGTTCTTTATAGGTTCTGTTATCGGAGGCGAAGAGGTAATTTTGTCGTTTGCGTTTATGGTGGCGCAGGGATATGGAACGGAGGTCCAGTTGTTTGCCGGTTGTTATCTTGGAACTTTTTTCTCGGATATTTGTTGGTTTTTGCTCGGAAGGGACTATTTCAGTAAGATGTCTTTTTTTAAAAAATTATCCGTTAAATACAATCGAGTGGTTCGTTTTCTCAAGAAGGTTTCGAGTAGACCTTTTATTCTGCTTTTCGTGACTAAATTCATATATGGTACGCGTGTTTTTACAATTATGTACGTTGGGATTGAAGGGTTAAAATTCTTGAAATTTGTGTTTTATAATACATTCGTTATTGCGGCTTGGCTCCCCGTTGTTTTGCTTGTCGGATGGCTTGCAGGTAGGGGATTGTCAGGGATTGTAAATATTTATGAGAATACGGGACTTGCGCTTTTCGGTATTTTGGTATTTATTGTCATCACTGTTTTGATTAGGAATTATATCGGTAAAAAAGCTCTTAAAGAGTGACAAAAATTGCGGCGATTGTGCCGGCTTACAACGAGGCGGGTAGGATTGGCAAGGTTCTTGAGGTTTTGACCTCTGTCCCGAGTTTGGATGAGATAATCGTTATAGATGATGGTTCTTCCGATTCAACGCTCGAGGAGGCGAAGAAATTCCAAGGTGTTAAATGTTTGAAAAACGAGAAAAATCTTGGCAAGGCGGCGACAATGCAGAAAGGTGTTGACGCGACGGACGCCAAGTATTTGTTTTTTTGCGATGCGGATTTGCAGGGATTGCGAGCCGAGATTATAGAAGAAATTATCCAGCCGGTTATAAAAGGTGAGACCGATATGTTTATCGCTGTTCGTGCCAATAAATTGCATAGGGCGTTTAAAGCTATCGGGTTGCTTTCTGGGGAGCGAGTGCTTAAGAGGGAACTTTGGGATATGGTGCCGAAATTTTACAAATACAGATTCAGGATTGAATTCGGATTAAACAGTTACGCGGATCATTACGGAAATGGGTATCAATATAAGGTTTTTGAGAATTATTATCTGACTTTTAAAGAGGTTAAGTATGGAATTTGGAAAGGTTTTATAAGGAGAATGTGGATGTATTGGGATATTTTCGTGGCGTATTTGGCTTTTTATCTTTTTCATGTTCCGAAGGGTGTGAAATTGATGAGGATGTATATTTTCAGATCGTTTCTTGCATTGATTTCATTTTTGGTAAGTGCGTTTTTCTTGTTTACCGCAACGAGTAAAGGTTATGGCTTGTTTGTTGGGTCGATTAAAAAATGGGTGTTGAAAGATCCGGATGCTTCAATCGCTCTTTTTATTTTTAGGCACTTGAAAGACTTTACCGTAAATAATTTCATGATACTTGGATTTGTGTTCCTTGGAATTGGGGCTGTTTTACTTGTTTGGAATATCGTGAAAATGGCCCGTGTTAAGAGGTTGAAGGTCATAAGTCGTAAGTTGTAAGTTCTTAAGATCTTACGACCATCTTTTCCAAAAGTTTTTGAAACATCATAATGCCGAATGCCGTTGCTCCTGCCGGGTAGCCGGGTTTGTTTTCGTTTGACCAAGCTGTTCCTGCGATATCCAGATGGGCAAGAGGAGTCTTTCCGGCAAAAGCTTTTAAGAATGCCGCTCCCATGATTGTTTGTGCCTTTACCGTGTATCCGGAATTTGTGATGTCTGAAATTTTCCCTTTAACATTTTCGCAATAATCTTCATATAAAGGTAGTTCCCAAAACGGTTCGTCGACTTCTTTTCCGGATTCGATTATTTGTTTTGCCAATTCTTCGTCTGTTGAAAGTACGACTCCGATATCGTATCCGAGTGTAACTATTGCGGCCCCCGTGAGAGTCGCTATGGATATCATTTTTGAAGGATTGTAGTTTTTTTTCGTATAGGCGATAGCGTCAGCAAGGACAATTCTTCCTTCTCCATCGGTATTTAGGATTTCAATAGTTTTTCCATCGTAAGCTTTTATTATATCGCCGGGTCTGATGGCGGCTTTTCCTATAAGATTTTCAGCTATCGCAAGGACACCGAGAATATGACCTTTTGGTTTTAAATTCTTGAAAGTTTTAAATAATCCCAAAACCGTACAAGCGCCGGCTTTGTCCATTTTCATGTCGTTCATGTGCATTGCCGGTTTCAAATAAAGACCTCCGGTATCGAATGTAATTCCTTTGCCTATGATTGCGAGCGGTTTTTCGTCTTTTTTTGGTTCGTTTTTATATTCCATTATTACCATGTATGGACCTTTTGTGCTCGATTGTCCTATCGAGAGAATTGCTCCGCATCCCAATGACTCAAGTTTTTTTCTGTCGAGAATCGTTAGTTTTATTAACGGGTTTTCTTTCGCTATTTTTTTTGCTTCTTCAACCAATGTATCGGGGTCTATGTCGTTTGATGTTGAGTTCACAAGGTCTCTTGTATAGTAAATCGATTCCAATAGCGTATTCATTTTTGTGATTTCTTCTTTTGAAATTTCCGCGTTTATTATTTGTACTTCGGATATTTTTTTAATCTTTTTGGTTATGTATTTGTCGAATTTATAAGTGTTCATGAAAATGCCTGTCGCAAGCCATAAAGCTTCTTTCGGGTTTTCGTGCAGAATTGCGATTTTATCCGCTTTTAATTTTTTTTGATGATTTGTTATTGATGCTATGGATTTTTTTATCGAATGGACATTGATTTTTTTCTTGTCACCAAGACCTATTATTATTGCACTTTTGTAGGATTTTTTTGAGCTCTTGATATTTTGGAAAACAAAAGATTCTCCGGTTTTACCTTTGAATATTTTATTTTCTATCAAAGATTCCACTTCAAGAATATGTTGTTTGGAGATCTGTTTTTTCTGTTGGTTGCTTAGATTTTCTCCTTCTTTAATTGGTATGATTAGTATGTCTGTTTTTGAATTTTGTTTGGAAAGTGTGATTCGCATATAAAAATAAGCGGTTAAATTGTGACGCGTTTAGGATACCAGAGGAGACAGCAGACAGCAAACAGCAGAATAAGAAAGAGAGAGAAATTCTGATTTTCTTTTTTCTGCTGTCTGTGTCTTGCTCCTTGCTGTTTACTTCTTTATTTTCCAAACCACCTCTTGTTCCAGTTTTCCCGGTATTGTGAAGCCGGCGGCTTTTTTATGTCCTCCGCCTCCGAAAAGTCCGGCTATTTGAGTCAGGTCGATTTTTTCATCTTGGGTTCTGAATGAGCCTTTTATATTTCCTTTTCCGTCTTCCGCGAGCAGTACGCAGAATTTGCTTTCCGGTATCGTGTTCAAGTAGTCGATTACTCCTGATAAGTCTTCTGCGTTTGTGTTCAATTCGTCGAAATCTTTTTCAGTTACTGCTGAGACTGCGGCGGATTTTTCATTGAGTCTTGTTCGTGAGAGTACGCGTCCCCATAATTTCAATTGATCTACTCTGTTTGAGTGGAATTGATGTTTAACTATTGTTTTATAATCGGCGCCTTTTGCTACAAGATTTGAGGCGATTTTTAAGGTTAAAGAATCCGTATTTGAGTGTCTGAAACTTCCCGTATCAGAATAAAGTCCGTTAAGCAGGCAAGTTGCGATTTCAGGAGTTATATTGGCTCCCAAGTATTCAAGTAAGAAATAAATTATTGAAACCGTTGCCGCCATTTTTGAATCGACAACATTTATAAGTCCAAAAAAATCGTTTGATGGATGGTGGTCGATGTTTACAATCTGTGGGTGAGTGAACTCATATTTCATCATGTAACTAGCTCCACAATCCATGGCAATTATCATGTCGAATTCTTGTGCGTTTAGTTCTGTTTGAAATTCGTTTGAGCCTGATAGAAAAGATACACTTAACGGGATTGGATCTTTCGCAAAAGATACCGCGTTTTTGCCCATTGCCGTTAGTGCATGTTTTAGCGCGAGGTTTGATCCTACGGTGTCTCCATCCGGTCCTTTATGCGAAATTATCGCTATATTGTGCGACGCACGGATAAGATTTTTTATTTGTTCGAATTCTTGAATGTATTTTTGCATGAGTGGTAGGTTGGCAGGACTTTAGGCTTTAGGCTCTAGGCTATAGGGTAAGATAAATAACCTTTTTGGAAGGCGTGGTCAATAAATATGGAGTTATTTTGAGTTGACGAGGTTATGCACTTAACAGCTTGATAATCTCTTGTCCGAAGTCTTTTGCGGAAGCCGGACCGTCTGCAGTTATCAAATCGCCATCTGTTAATACTGGCTGCTGGATGCGTGTTACCCCTTTGCGGATGAATTCGCTTATTGCAGGTTCTCCCGGAAAGGATGTAGCTTTTTTGCCTGTAATCACTCCAGCTTTTGCCAGTAGATAAGGTGCGATGCAGATTGCGGCGAGAGGTTTTGCGAGCGAGTGAGCTTTTTTGATTAAATTAATGACTTCTTCATAATCTCCGAGTGCCGGTGATCCCGGGCCTCCGATCAGTATTAGAATGTCATAATCTTCCATGTGGATGTCTTTGATTGGTTTGTCTATTTTGACAGATCCACCGCGACTTCCTGTTGCCATACCGTCTTCGACACTTGTTACGGTCGTTTCTATCCCGGCCGTTTTTAGAATTTTTTGAGGTTCAAAAAGTTCTTCGTCACGGAAGTTTTCTTTTGCGATGAGGAAGAGAGCGTGCATGTGGAGGAGAGTTAGTAACCTGTAACTTACAACTGACAACGAATAGGGATTCGGAAAGATTTTTTACTATGTCACTTCTTTTACTTTCCCGATTTTAAATAATTATACGCGCTATATGCTGCTTTTACCCCTTCGGCTACTCCTGTGATTGCTTGTTTCCAGTCAGAATCTGTCACATCACCGGCAGCATAAAATCCTTCAACATTTGTTTTGCTCATGCGATCGATTTTAACTTCGCCTTTTTCGTTCATTTCGGCTCCGAGAGATTTTACTATATCTGTTGTTGCTATTCTGCCGATTTCTATAAAAAGTCCATCAAGTTCCAATTCTTTTCCTGTGTCAAATTTCACTTTTCTTAACTTTGTGTCTCCTAAGATTTCTGTGATATTGGTTTTTGTAATTACTTCTATTTTCGAATTTTCTTCCATTTGTTTTTTCGTGCATGGTTCAGGTCGAACATTTTCTCCTCTGTAAATTATGTAAACTTTGCTTGCGAATCCGGCGAGCATTATTGATTCTTTTACTGCAGAATCGGATCCTCCAACTACAGCCACAACCTTGTTTCGGAAGAATGGACCGTCGCAAGTGGCGCAATAAGAAACTCCTTTGTTTGCGAACTCTTCTTCTCCTTTTACTCCCAGTTTTCTGTGGTGCGTACCTGTTGCGAGAAGGACGGTTCTTGACTCGTATGTGTTTTGAGAAGTTTTTATTATAAATTTATCTTGCGATTTTTTTATTTCTGTTGCTCCTTCTGATTTCATTTCGGTTCCTACAGATTTTGCATGATCGATTATGTTTTCTGCGAGTTCATATCCCGAGATGCTTTTGAAGCCTGGATAGTTCTCCATCAGATGTGTTTTTGTAATTGTTCCGCCAAAAAAATCACTAAGTATTAGTGTGTTTAGTCCAAATCTTTTTGCGTAAATTCCGGCGCTAAGTCCGGCGACACCGCCGCCGATTATGATTAGATCGTACATATGAAGGAATTAGGAATTAGTGAAGAGGGATGCGGATGTCATTATAGATTTATTCCTATGTAAAAAAAAGCTCCCTTTTGAGGGGGAGCTTGTGTAAGTCTGATTTGTTTGTTATTCGCAAGTCTTTGTGTATGGCTCTTTTGAAATTACTTTCTCGAGTTTTACATCATTGTGGTCATCTGAATCCGGCATTGCTGGTTCGAAATCCGATACTTCTATTGTTGCCGTGCCTTCTATTTTGCAGCCTTGGCTGTTTGCATCTTCCGTTGTGAAGACTTCTTCATCTGTTAGTTCGAATAATGTCTTTGCTTCTTCTTGGTTTGAAAATGTTACTGATGTTATGTTTTGTAATTCTGTTGGAGCTGTTGATTGGTCGATACTGAAAGATAATATATCTTTATACATTATTCCTTCTCCTGTCGATTCAGTGTATGTTCCACTGATTGTGTATGTTTCTGTTATTGCAGTGTCTGCATTGTCTTCTGTTTCAGGTGTTGTTGTTGTTGTTTCGCAACCTGTCGTTAAGCTGCCGATGGCAATGAGCATAAGCATTGCCAGAATGGTTTTTTTCATATGTTTTGGTTATAAAATACTGTTGTCAGTTTATAGTAACATTTCCTATTGGCAAGCGAGTGCGTAACTTGCGCCGGTTGTTGCAAGTGCGAATAGGCTTACGATGCATCCTACTGTTATTGCTGAAACAAGCAGAATTGAGAATGTTGTTGCAAGTGTCTTGACCATTGTAAATGTTGTTAATGTTGGACACTTGTATAATGCGAAAAATGGCTTTTATTACAGGAAAAACAGTTGTCAGCTCACAGGTGTCAGTTTGGGCTGAGAGCTGTAAACTGTTAGCTGATACCTAGAATTCTATTCCTTCTTGCGCCTTAATCCCTTCTTTAAACGGATGTCTTATCTCTTTCATTTCCGTAATGAGATTTGCGATTAACTTGAACTCTTTTGGTGCGTTGCGACCGGTTAAGATGAAGTGGGTTTTTGAATTTACTTTTATTATTTTCGTGATTGTTCTTGGATCTATCAGTTTGAGCGAGCAGGCTGTGTTAATTTCGTCCAGAATGGTTAGAGTGGGGGAGAATGCGACGAGTTCTTTTTCTAGAAGTTTTATGCCCAATTCCGCGGCTTTTTTGTGACTGGATTCGCTTGAATGATCTCCTTTTATTTTGAAAAATCCGCTACCGGATTGAACTATCTTTAAATGTGAGTTTTTTAGTGTTTTTAGAAAATTGATTTCGCCGGATTCGGTTTCTTTCATGAATTGCAAAAGTAGTACGCGATGACCGTGACCGAGTGCGCGAATTATTGTTCCGATGGCCGAGGTTGTTTTGCCTTTACCATCTCCTGTTAGAATGGCGATTATGCGATGTTTCATTTTTTGTTTTTTTCGATCTGATGGTGTTTTGCTGGCGTAAAACGGGCTTATAGTAAAGGTCGCTTTGCGACTTACTAGCGCTGTTATGCTGCTTTTTTCAATCCTTCCACTCCGAATCTTCTTCTTGTCAGTTCTCTTTGAACTTTTAATAGTTTTTCGGATTTCTTTTCTGCAAGTGCTTCTATTTTGCTTGTATCACTTATGGCACGTCCACCACTTAAGGCTTCAACAGTCATAAGCAATGCTTGTATTACTTTTTGCATTACGACATCTTCAACTTGGTTTCTTTGTTCCATATTGTTTGCAAGATTCATTTCGATATCGTTTCCTTCTCTCTGTATAAATTTTGCTCTGCTGTAGCGATTATTAACATCATTTGTAACTTTTCTATCGACAAGAAGTTCTCTTTTAACCGCAGAAAGCTCATCTTTATCCATAGCGTTTTTATTGAGCTTGGATATATCCATCGTGTGGATTTTTTCTTCTTTCGGATTTGAGAGCCCGTCAACTGTTACATCTCCATCTGTTGCATCGTGTAATATGCCCAGTTTTTCAGCTACTGAATTTCCAGCTTTTGCTTTAACTTTTGTGATTTGGCGATCTTCCGCCGTGATTTTCCCTGTAACTCTTTGATCTTCGATTGTTTTTTGAGCGAGTACGCTTGCTATTGCGGCTGCGGTTCCTCCATCCGTTTGCATAATCTGACTTAACTTTTCTCTAAATACGCTTAAGCCTTCTTCTGTATCTATTACATCACCCCATGCGCTTAAACTGTCTTCGCCTTCGTTATCTTTTTCAAGGTTTCCCAATAATTTGATCTTTTCTTCTCTGTCGAGAGTAAAAAAGTCGTCGTTGGTTTTTCGGATGGCTTTTGGTAATTTTTCAAATCTGTCTGTTAATTTTCTTCGTTGTTTTAATTCTGTTAATTTAAATACCTTTAATAGTGCTTCCTGATCTTCGAAGTCGTTTTGCAAGAATTCATCAAGCATTTTTGGCCACTCTTTTGGTGCTATTTCTTTCGGTGAATCCGTAAGGAGTTTTAAGTATTCTTGTGCGAGTGGATTTGTTCTGTTTTTTTCAACTTGGTGTAAGGATTCGATTAATGCTCTTCTTTCGCTATAACCAAGTTCGTTTCCCCATTTTTCCTGATATGGTTTGGTTAATGTATCCGGTAGTGATTCGAACTCTTCTTGAACCTTTTGGCGTTGAGGTATGTATTCTGTTTTTAAGATATCGAGGCAGTTTCTTAATTCCTTGAAGTTTTTTGGGTTTGTCTTGATCCATTTTTTGAACTCTTCTGCCGGTTTTTTACCGAAGATTTTTACGTTTTTATCTATTAATCCGTTATATTCGTCAATCTGTTCTTTATGTTCAGCTTCGAGGTCGTTTAATGTTTTTTCAAAAGCCTCTTTTCCTATTTCTTTCTTTTCGACTTTTGCAAAAAATTCTCCCTGAACAGCCAACGGATTTTTTATGGCTCGCGCATATGTGGTCTTGGTATCTTTTAGAATTTCTTCTCTTGTTCTTTCCATGGTTCCTCTTTTCTTTTCCTCTCTTATGGCAAGTATGTATGCTTTAAATGCTCTTGGAGAGTCTGATTTTAATTTTGCAATTTCTTTCTTTATTTTCGCCTGTTTTGGTTCCGATTCATTGATCCTTTCCATTTCTCCGGCAAGTTCGGAAATCGGCAGTTTTTGCATGAATTTAGTACACCCTTTTGTGAATTCCAGGATTTCATCTTCGTCCTTGTCCATACCATTTCTTATCTTTTTTTCTGCCTCTTCAATTATGGCTTCTCTTGATTGTTCTTCTGCTTCTTTTGTTGAAATTTTTCCTTTTAAAAGGAGATCTCTAATGCTGGAAATTTCATAATTTTGTCCCATTGCTTTCTCAACTTTTGCTAAATCACCTGCCAGTTTAAAAGCTTCGGTATTATTGGCTGCTTCCGGATTCATTGCGTTTTCGCGATTACCGATGTTATTTGGCATTTCTTGCTGTTTACCCAATAATCCTCTTTTAAATAGGGACATGCTTATTGCTCGATCTGTATCGTTTTCGTAACCTTCTTGATTTTCTTGAGCTTCGTAAGTCATCTTGAAAGTAGGATTAAATTTTTAGTGTTAATTTATAACCTATTTCTGGTAGAAAGTCAAGTGTTTGTATTATTGGGGCTTGTTTCGGTGGGCTTATATGGTGATCGCATACGCGATCGGGCTCTTGATAGGATGGGCTGTTCGCTTCGCTGCCGGCCGTTATATGGAGTTTGCATACGCAAACGGGCTTATAATATGGGCCGTTCCGGCCTGATGGAGTTTCACTTGCGTGAAACGGCTTATAATAGAGAGGCCGTACGGTTCGCGTTGCGGGACTGCCGGCTAGGCCATCGAGCAGGCCGAATAGTTGCAACTAGGGCAGTGCATACAGCCTTCGCTTATGACTAGTTTTCCTTTGCATTCCGGGCATTTTCCCTCCTGTTTTATCTCTGATTTGGACTTGTGTGCGTAAGCTTGGTCTTTTATGGCTTGATGTTGTCTTTCCGTCTCTTTTTTGCCTTTAACCGCTCCTATATTGAGGACTTGGTTTTCA
The DNA here is from genome assembly GCA_041666465.1 of Candidatus Altimarinota bacterium. GTDB lineage: Bacteria > Patescibacteriota > Gracilibacteria > UBA1369 > UBA12470 > XYC2-FULL-41-22. The sequence continues at coordinate 1,437 of JBAYGX010000041.1, read as the reverse complement.
CGACTGCCATCTCTGTAAACCGTGATTCCTTTGCATCCGGCTTTGTAGGCCATTATATAAGATTTTTCGATGTCTTTTGTTGTTGCGTACGGAGGGAAATTAACGGTTTTTGATACAGCTGAATCTATGAATTTCTGACATTCCGCTTGGATATTGATATGCCAATCCGGAGCTATGTCTTGTGCCGTTACGAATATTCTCTTTGTTTCTTCCGGTACTCCTTCGACATTTTGGATTGAACCAACTCTTGCGATATCTCTCATGAGGTCTTCCGAGAAAAATCCTTTTTCTTTCGCCTCACGCTCGAAATATTTATTTGTGTAAATCAACTCTGTTCCATCCATTACATTCTTAATATAGGAGATTGCGAAATTCGGTTCTATTCCGCCGGAAGCTTCCGCGATCATGCCGATTGTACCTGTTGGGGCGATTGTTGTTTGGCAGGCGTTTCTGATTTTCATGCCTTTTTTCTCATAAAAACTGCCTTTCCATGCCGGGAATGTGCCGCGTTTTTCAGCAAGTATTATTGATGCTTTTTCAGCTTCGTCTTTTAAGAAAGAGGTTATTTTGTTCATCCATTTAACACCTTCAGTTGAATTGTATGGAACTTTTATTTGATAAAGCAAATCTCCGAATCCCATAAGTCCGAGACCGATTTTTCTTGAGTTTCTGCTTACTTCCGCAATCTTGGCGATTGGGAATTTGTTCATGTCGATTACATTGTCCAGGAAGTGTATCGAGGAATGAATTATTTCTCTGAATTTGTCCCAATTTACTTGGTTGTCCGCAGTTATGATTTTATTTAAATTTACTGATCCCAAATTGCAAGATTCGTAAGCTTTTAAAGGTTGTTCTCCACATGGATTGGTACTTTCGATTGGACCTGTGTGTGGGATTTTATCGGCTTTATTTATTGTATCGATAAAAATCACACCCGGATCTCCGTTTTTCCATGCCATATCAACTATAAGATCAAAAACATGTCTTGCTGCAAGTTTTCGGAGTGGTCTTCCATCTCTTGGATTAATAAGATCATATTCTTCATTTTTTTCGAGTGCAATCATGAATTTATCCGTGATTGCCACAGATATATTGAAATTGGTAAGTGATACCATATCCGACTTGAGAGTAATGAAGTCTAAAATATCCGGATGATCGACTCTTAAGATTCCCATGTTCGCGCCGCGGCGTTTGCCGCCTTGCTTAATTACATCTGTTGCAATATCGAATACTCGCATGAAAGATAGAGGTCCTGACGAAACCCCTGTTGTTGATTTAACAAGGTCGTTTCTTGGGCGAAGGCGTGAAAAAGAGAATCCTGTTCCGCCACCGCTTTTATGTATAAGTGCGGCATTTTTAACGGATTCGAAAATTTCCTCCATTGAGTCCTCAACCGGTAAGACGAAACATGCGGAAAGTTGTTGTATGTCAGTTCCT
>JBAYGX010000040.1:0-12325 GCA_041666465.1 Candidatus Altimarinota bacterium | reverse complement strand
GCTTATCCCGGAGATGTTTTTTATCTCCATTCAAGATTGCTTGAAAGAGCTTGCAGACTTGATCAGAAATACGGAGGAGGTTCATTAACCGCTCTTCCAATTGTTGAAACTCAGGCCGGTGATGTTTCCGCTTACATTCCTACAAACATAATTTCGATTACAGACGGACAGATATTCTTGGATTCGGATCTTTTCTATAAAGGTATTCGTCCGGCTCTTAATATAGGTATTTCGGTTTCTCGCGTAGGTTCGGCTGCTCAAATTAAGGCTATGAAGAAAGTTGCCGGTAAATTGAAGCTTGAACTTGCTCAATATAGGGAGTTGGCGGTTTTTGCCCAGTTCGGTTCCGATCTTGATGAGGCTACCAAGAAACAACTTAATAAAGGTGATCGTTTGACTGAAATTTTGAAACAGACTCAATATAGCGCTTTGCCGGTTGAGAAACAGGTCGTGATTTTGTATGCCGGTATTAATGATTACTTGTCGCATATTCCGGTTACGAAGGTGAAAGAATATGAGGAAAAATTACATTCGTATTTTGAAGCGAGACATAACGATATTTTGAAAGAAGTTAAGGATAAAAAAGAGTTGCCTGCCGAGTTGGAAGAGAAATTAAAGAAGGCTTTGCATTCGTTTAATTCGGAGAATAAATTTGAATAAATATGCCAAATTCGGGAAAAGAAATTAAGAGAAAGATTAAGTCTATCAAGTCCACGCGTCAGATAACGAAGGCGATGGAGCTTGTTGCGACTTCCAAGATGAAAAAAGCTGTGAATAACGCGGTTAATCTTCGTGCGTACGGATATTTAGCTGCAAATATTTTGTCGAAATTGTCACATAAGGCGAAGAATTTGCATAAATTTTTCCAGAATCGTGAAGTAAAAAATGTTCTTATATTATTGTTTACAACAGATAAAGGTCTTTGTGGAGGATTGAATACAAATCTTTGTAAGAAATTGGTTACGGTTCTTTCTTCTTTGGAAAAAGATCATCCGCAAGCGAAAATCCATTTTGTTGCCAGTGGTAGAAAAGGTGCCGAGTTCTTACGCAGAATAGGGAAGGATTTGGATTATGTTTTCCCGGCTTATTCCGCGAATCCGAAATTTGCAGATATTTTCCCAATTAGTAAAATTGCGCTTAAGGGTTTTGAGAGCGATCAATATGATTTGGTTACTGTTATTTATCCCGATTTTATTTCCACTTTGGTTCAGAAACCTGTTTCCAGAGTTTTGCTTCCTTTTTCTGCCGAGACTTTTAAGCAAATGCTTTCCGAATTAGGTTCCAAATTTACAAGCGTTGCGAGTGTTCCCGAGAAAGATATTGATTATAAATTAGAACCATCTCCGCAGTATATTATAGAGAATATAGTTCCGCAATTAACAGAGTTGCAGTTGTATCAGGCTGTTCTTGAGGCCGCGGCGAGTGAGCATAGCGCAAGAATGGTTGCGATGCAGGGTGCGACGAAGGCTGCGAGTGATTTACTTGAGGATTTTGTGTTGAGTTATAATCAAGCGCGTCAGGCTGCGATTACAGCTGAAATTGCCGAAATAGCCGCAAGTGCATTAACTTTAAATTAAATTTTAAACTAAATATAAATATGGCTGGAAAAATTACTCAAATCATTGGTGCCGTAGTTGACTGCTCCTTTGAGGGCGGAGATCTTCCGAAAATATATGATGCCTTGGAAACAAAGATTGGTGATACTATGTTGGTTCTTGAAGTTCAACAGCATCTTGGAGGAAATTCTGTTCGAACTGTGGCCATGGGTACAACCGATGGTCTTAAGAGGAATCAGGAAGTTATTAGCACCGATGCTCCGATTTCCGTCCCGGTAGGACGAGAAACTCTCGGAAGAATGTGCGATGTACTTGGTAATCCTCTTGATGACAAAGAGCCTCTAAAAACCAAGAAAAAATATCCTATTCACAGACCTGCTCCCAAGTTCGAAGATCAAGCTACTGAAACGGAAGTTCTGGAGACTGGCATTAAGGTTATCGATTTGATTTGTCCGGTTATTAAAGGAGGTAAGGTTGGTTTGTTCGGAGGTGCCGGAGTAGGTAAAACTGTAGTTATTATGGAGCTTATTAGAAATATCGCTCAAGAACATGGCGGTTTCTCTGTTTTCGCCGGTGTTGGAGAGAGAAGCCGTGAGGGAAATGATCTTTATTATGATATGAAAGGTTCCGGAGTTCTTGATAAGACAACCCTGATATTCGGACAAATGAACGAACCTCCTGGAGTTCGTCAGAGAGTAGGTCTTACAGGTGTTACTATGGCTGAATACTTCCGTGACGAAGAAGGACAAGATGTACTTTTGTTTATAGATAATATATTCCGTTTCACGCAGGCAGGTGCCGAGGTTTCCGCCCTATTGGGTCGTATTCCTTCCGCTGTAGGTTATCAACCTACATTGGCTACTGAAATGGGTGCTCTCCAAGAGAGAATTACATCTACAAAGAAAGGTTCAATTACATCTATTCAAGCCGTATATGTTCCTGCTGATGACCTTACAGATCCGGCTCCAGCTACAACTTTCGGTCACTTGGACTCAACTGTAGTACTTTCAAGAGGACTTTCAGAGCTTGGAATTTATCCTGCTGTTGATCCTCTCGATTCAACATCTACTATCTTGGATCCGATGATTGTTGGAAAAGAGCATTATGAGGTTGCCAGAAATGTTCAGAGGATTTTACAAAGATATAAAGATCTTCAGGATATTATCGCAATCTTGGGTATGGAAGAGCTTACCGAAGATGATAAGCTTACCGTTAGGAGAGCGAGAAAAATCCAGAAATTCTTATCTCAACCTTTCTTCGTTGCCGAAACATTTACAGGTCATCCAGGTAAATATGTTAGCTTGAAGGATACTATTAAAGGGTTTAAAGAAATCCTTGATGGCAAGATGGACAATGTTGATGAAGGATTGTTCTATATGAGGGGTGGGATTGAAGACGTGAAATAGGACCTAGGAGCTAGCGAACTAGTGAAGAAGTAAAGATAAGATAAAGAAAAAGATATGAAAAAATTTCAGCTAAAAATCGTTACGCCGGAAAAAGTCCTTTATCAGGATAGTGTTGAGTCTGTGACTGTTCCGACCGCGGAAGGTGAGATTACAGTTATGTCTAATCATTTACCGATAATTTCCGCGGTTAATCCGGGTGAGCTCAAGATTAAAAAAGATGGCAAGTATGATTATTTCTCAATAACTCGAGGTGTTCTCGAGGTTGATGGGAAATCTGTAACTCTTCTTACAGATGCGGCTGAATCGGCTGGTGGTATTGACGAGAAACGTGCCGAGGAAGCTCGCGTTAAGGCTAAAAATCTTATGGAAGGTATTAAACAGAGCGAGGAAGGTTACGCCGATGCGGTTGCGCAGATGGAAAGAGCTCTTTCAAGGCTTAAGATTGCGAAGAAGAGGAGAGGCTCCCGGTCATCTTTTAACCAAGATTCTTAATGGTAAATGAGGGGAAAGAAAAGGTTTGGAATGCCTATTCACTTGCTTTAACCCTTGGGTACATGGTCGCGCTTCCCGTTGTTATACTCGGAGTCGGTGGTGTACTGCTAGATAAACATTTCAATTCGTTTCCACTGTTTGTAATTATAGGGTTCATTCTTGCGATGACTGTGTCGCTGACGACAGTTTACGTTAAGACGAAAGATATAATCTCCATGGGGACTCTGAAAACTAAATCACGCAAAGATAATAAAGATTAATCAATATGGCAGAATTTATACCACCAACATTAGCTTCAGAAACGATATTTCATATCGGTAGTTTTGAGTTTAGAAACACTCTCATAACTGCGATTATGACGTTGATCGTTCTTGTGTTTATAGGATTGGTTTTGAAAAGAAAAAAATATGCATTGGTACCCGGAGGATTTCAAAACTTGGTTGAGGTTGTTGTCGGAGGTTTATTTGATTTCTTCAAAGGCGTTGTTGGTGATGAAAGTAAGGCGAGAAAATTCTTTCCATTGGTTGCTACGATTTTCCTTTTTGTGATTATTTCAAACTGGATGGGTCTTCTTCCGGGTTTCGGAAGTATCGGGCTTTGGGAGATTGAGGAAGGTGAGAAAATTTTTGTTCCTATTTTTAGATCCACTTATGCGGATGTAAATATGACTCTCGCGCTTGCTCTTATATCTGTTACTGCTGTGCAAGCGTTTGGAATTGGGATTTTAGGTTTCAAAAAATACGCACATAAGTTTTTCGTAAGTCCTCTTAAGGATCCGATCGGATGTTTCGTAGGTCTTCTTGAGCTTATGTCCGAGTTTTCAAAAATGATCTCCTTCTCATTCAGGTTGTTCGGGAATGTTTTTGCCGGAGAAGTTTTGCTTTTGGTAATTTCTTTCCTTGTTCCATATATTATTCCGCTTCCTTTCTACGGATTGGAATTGTTCGTCGGGTTTATACAGGCGTTGGTGTTCTCGTTTTTGACGACTGTGTTCTTGACGATTGGGACGACGGCGCATCATTGAAGCGGAATATCGAATGTCGAATTACGAATTTCGAGAGGGGAGAGATGAGGGAGATTAGTTATGTTCTCTAACGGGCGTTGTTTGATGTGTCCTGTTGGTGATTTAAAGGGTCTAATCCCACTCGCCAACAATATTTTGGCACATCACATGGCATACAATTTTTGTTGGTCCCTAGGCGATAATACCTCGCCGATTCCTTGTCGGTCAGTTGTATTCAAACTAAGATAATGCCAAAGCCAATTCATTTTTGCGCGAATAAATGATTCAGTTCCTTTTACCTGCGGAATTGAACTTTTCGCAAGAGCGGAACCAGCTTCATAAACACCTGCTGTTAAAGCCGCATCATGAAAAGGTGAGCGTAAAATAACTGGTTTACCTTCCTGTGCCGCACGACCTAAAATATCCGCATGAGTATTGGGGCATGTTGCGCTACCGAGCAGAGTCCAAACAGAGACTCTACTTCTGACAATTGTACGGGCCAGTTCTCCGGGTGATATATCAGCTAGTTTCAAAACCGGAATATCCGCTGATTCCCAGATTTCATTAAATGGCAAAAACGGTATTCTGCCATCTGCTCTCAAAGCAGAACCATTAAGCTGCCAACGCTTTACAAGTTTGTTATCCACTCGAAGTAAAGGCTTGCCGTTGAATGAACGGAAGGCATTGGAATCTCTATCACTAACTTTTTCTGCCCAAGCTGCTCTCACCAGCTCATTACCACAAAGTATCATGACTTCAGCAACAGCATTGTCTCTCAAATATTCATGGACTTTTAAACAGTTATCCATGTTGTAGACTGCATCACTATGTTTCATGCGAGCCGGATCTTGTGATCCTGTTAATGTAATAGGCTTTTTAAGCCCGCGACCCAAAATCAAAGACAAATAATTTGCTGTTTCAACCATTGTGTCAGTACCATGCGTTAGAATGAAACCATCAATCCAGTCTGAACAATCTTTGAGTAAGTCAATTAAAACTTCAGCAATAAAACGAATGTGTTCACCGGTTTCCAAGAGAGATGAGTCGTAGTTGAAAAGCTCAAAAAGATTCAAATGCACTTCGCCTTCGTTATATGGCAGCTTCATTGCTTCGAAACTCTCTTGCAAACTGCCACTCGGAGCCAACCCTTTGTCGGTTTTTGCACTTTGAAAAGTTCCACCAGTTCCCAAAACGACTAAGTTCAATTTTCCAGCTTCATAACGTTTTTTTAACGATTCTTTGAATGTGTTAAACGCATCCCCCAGTAGAACAAGCTCTTTTAGTTCATCAAAGGTTTTCATTTTTGGGTCACGAACAGTTTTAGCATATTCTACGAGATCAAAAGACGGTTCGGCTGGACTATTACTGGTTGTTTGCAAAGCTTTTTTCATAATTAAATTGATTAAAGAAGAGCACACTCAACAATAAAACCCGCATTCTGTCACGCGTTATGTGTTTGCAATTTTCAAACAACAACTTGTCGTCAAAAAATCGACAACAGCTCTTTGCGCCAATTCAAAAACGATATTTGTAAGACAAGAACTCTTTTAGTATGATATCGACATGATAATCGAACGTTTTCTAAACAACCTCGGATTAAATCCGAACGAAGTAAAGGTTTACCTCTACCTGTTAACTCATGGGGAATCGATAGCCAGCATAGTGGCCAAGCGTTTGGATATGCGCCGTGCGAATTGTTATTCGATTTTGGAAGTTTTGGAGAAAAAAGGCATGATTACAAGTTTTACAAAAAATAATGTGACGCATTTTGATGCTGTGGAGCCGGATGATATTGTGGAACTTTGCAATCAACGCGTTAAAGAAATGGAAAGACTTCAGAAGAATGCATCCGAACTAAAAGAAGAGTTCAGCAAATTGCGTGAAAAAGGCAAAATGCCGAAATTGGAAATCCGCGGGAAAATTCAATACTATCAAGGGCTTGAAGCCGTAACTGATCTTATCGAGGAAACTATTAGGGGGAAAGGCAAAGAGCAACTTTGTTTTGGACTCAATACTTACCATACGGAACTTGGAGGAGACGACTGGGTCAATTATACCCATGAACGCGTTAAGAATGGCATGCGTGTCAAAAGCATTCAACCAAATACTCAAGCGGCAATCGAATACAAAGCCCGTGATTCCAAAGAATTACGGAACACATGCTTGGTACCGAAAGACGAATTCCCGGGCAACTGCGAAATCAACATTATTGGCGACATGATCGCCATGTTCACGACTCACGGTAAAGAGCCTATGGGCATGAAGATGTATAACCATGATATGGCTCAAGCTCTTTCAAGTCTTTTTAATTTGGCGTGGGAGACATCAAAGACATATGATAAAAAGCTTCGGGAGAAGAAGAAATAGATAAAAATTTTTTTTACGCTTGTTTTGCGAACAAGAATCCCATCTTCTTATCGAACTGCGATGGGAATATCTGAACTTTGAAGCGGTTTTCGCGAAGGATTGATTCTAGCTTTTTGATGGTGCGAGGGTTGTGGTATTCCATCACAATCGCTTCAATTTTTGCGTAATCGTCTTTTGTGAGGCTGTGGATGATTTCCTCTTCGGCTCCTTCGATATCCATCTTTAAAAGTGAAATTTTATCTTGTTTGATGATGTCCCGAAGATTTATTGAGTCCACTTCAGTTGGTGTGCTGTTATGGGTTTGTGTGAAGGAGTGGTTGTGGGAATCTTTTGATATAAAAAAATCTCGTTTTTCGGTTTTGTTCGCCAGTGCTTTTTTAATAATTTTTACTCCTGTTATTGGGTTTGTCTTTAAGTGATGCTCAAGAGCTTCAATATTCGCTTTTTCAGGTTCGATTGCGATTATTTTGGCGGTTTTATTTAAGGCGCGTGCGTACATGGTGAAAAATCCTGCGTGAGCGCCAGCATCGATTATTATTTTGGCGGTTTTGATTGTTGGTTCGGCAATTCTGTATTCTCCGAATTTGAAAATTTCTCGCATGACGCTTTGGTCGGCTTCGTCGCGGATTGCGAGGGTTAAGGTTCGGTTTGCGAAATTTAGTGAGATTTTTTCCATGACTCAATTATACCAGATTGATTGGGTCATAGGGATGAAGTCTTGTTTCGAAAAGTTCGGGGATGAGGACGTCTTTTATTTCTTCCGGTACATAATGAGACCCTTCCGTTAATGTAAAAGCGAGCGTGGTTTTTCTTCCGTCGCTTCCGACAGCTTTTGTACAGTTCACCAATGTCTCTTATTTCTTCATCTGGAAATAGCGGGATACGGCTTAACGACTGCCTAATCCTTTCACTTGTTGATGACATTGATATTTGAAGTGCGATATTTGCTGCATGGGTTTGTATTTTATTTAAAATTGCGGCTAAACGGTTTTTTGCTTTGGGTGTATTTGGCAGAACTGTCGAAACTCTTATCGATTCCGTTGTCGGATCGGATTGCACACTTTCAAGTATATCCATGCAATTCGGGTTTAGAAGTATTTCTCCTCCATCCGTGAAACTTGTTTTATATGGTCCTTCAGCCGGAATTTTTCTTTCAATTGCCACTTCTGTTAAGATTCTCACTTGGTCTGAAACTTCCGCTGGGTTTAGATCCCCTTTAAAATTCCCGCATCTGCAAAATCCACATCCGATATGGCAACCTATTTGAGGCGAGATTTCTCTTGTGTATCCGGTGCTGTTTCCGCCTCTTGGGTATAAAGAGCATATGATTGGTTTTGGATGCTGTATCCTTTTTGATTGTAGCAATACTTCCATTACCGGTTCATCTGTTACGCGAAGTCTTTCTCTTATGTCTGTTATTTCGAAATGTTCCGAAGTTATATTTGTTGGCATGTTTTTTGAGAATTAAATTATAAAAAAACCGCTTCTTTTTAGGGAAGCGGTTATGGGTGTTTTTAAATATGGTTTAAAAAAACCGCTTCACTCGGAAGGAGCTCTTCTTGCTTACAGGGTTGCTGATTTTTGCTTTTATGTTTTCCACGGCTTTGATTTTATCATAATAAGAATTTTATCCAAGGCTTTTTCTAAACATTGCCGCCTCAATCAGGTCTTTAGAGAAATCTTTCCCGATTTTTTTCTTCAGTAGAATGTTTGAGGTTAGATTTCTATGTAAGAAATGGTTTTCTTTTTGCGGACCCAATTCTATCCCGAGAATTTTCTCGCATAATTCGATGTCTTTTTGAATTTCGCTAGCCCATTTATTGTCTACTGCCAATATTGAAAGATTTTCGCGATTTAAAAATTTTCCGGCGTGTTGAAGTTCGTGGCGAAGGGTAGGGAAGTGCTTGTCAATTAACGGCAAAAGTTCTTGCTTCTTGGCTTTTTCAAGCCCTCTTCCGGTCCCGATGAATTCAGGGGGAATGCCGAGTGAATAACACGCACATGTGAAGCTTATTGCGCGTGGAAGTTTGGTCGTGCCGACTCCTCGCGAGTATCCGAATAATCCGATGTGTTGAACGCGTTCGCGTCTTTGTGGTACGAATGCGGCCATCTCATTTATTAGAGGTGCAAATGTTTCGATTGTTGGTGAATATATATCCTTAAATAATCCTGTAATTTTTTTTATTTGATTGAATTCATTTGTGTTAAATTTTATTGACTTGCTGTTTTTGAGAGTTTTTTTAATAAAATTAACGGCTTTTTTAACGTCTTTTAGCGGATAATCGTATCTGAATGCCGATTGAATCGTTACTGTTCTGGCGCCTTCATATTGCGGGAGACTTTTTTCTATATTTTCCGGATTTATTCCGCCACGGAAGGGGAGAGAGCCGGTTCCGATTATCGGATACATCGGTACGCCTGTTTTTTCGCTTACGCGATTTATTTCTCGTAATGCGAGTCTTGTTGCTAGTACAGCCGAGACGAATCCGGCGTTAAGGGCGGGATCCGATCTTGCGATAAATACCCTGAGATATGGTGGGTATGAGCCGAAATTGGTTTTGTGGAGCTTGAGAAATTCTTCTAAGACTTTCGCGCAATTTGCGAGGTCATCAACACTTTCAAACAAAGGAATTACATGTATGTATCCTTTTCCGAACTCGGTTTCGCCGAAAATTTCCTTGTGCAGTTTCGCAGTTTTTTGAAATGTTTTTTGGAGGTGAATGAGTTGGTCTGCATTTTTTGTCATCGGAAGAATAAGCTCGAAAACGGGAGGGGTGTGGAGTTTTAGCGATTTGGTGAATTCGGCGCTTGATAAAATGCTCATGTAGGCGCGTGCAAGTTTAAAAGTTTTTTCCTCCCAGATGTTTGGAACGCGCATTAAGATTGCGTTATCTCGTCCGAGTTGGTTTTTCTGAAAATATTTAAAATAGTTCGATACAAGTCGTTCGATCATCGCTTCATCCGCGAATTTTCCTTCCCAGTCCCACATATATTCGTCGCAGCCAAGTCCGGAGAAGCATTGGTAAATTTCTTCCGCCTCTTCGTTTGTTGTTATTATGGCTTGTGATCCCCAAAAAGGCGCCATCGCGTTGTCCGGGTGTTGAGTTGCCATTAAGATGGGAATTTTGTGTGAACGAAGAGGATTGAACATATGTTTTGTTGATTTTCGGTTTGATTGTAAAGTAAAAATTTTCATTTAACCATGAAAAATAATGCAAATATCTGTTACTCTGATGCCCTGTAAAAAAAATACAAATATGCGAAAAATTCTTTTAGTTCTTTTAGTGGTTTTTTCACTAGTTTCTCCTGTTTACGCGATTGAATATGGTGGAATTGGCGGTTATCCTGCGAATCCGGATCCGGAAAATACCAGTACGAATCAATGGTTTATTTATACACTAAACCTTGGGGAGACAATTGAAGATTCGATTATTATCGAAAATACTTCAAGCGAAGCTGTTAATGTTAAGCTTTATCCTGCGGATTATACCGCCAGTACGGATGGTGGTTTCGCTCTCGAGCAAGAGGTTGAGTCTCGTGACGAGGTTGGTAGTTGGGTTACTCTTTCCGCTACGGGTTTGGTTGTTGAGGCTATGTCGCAGATTGTCGTGCCTTTTACTATAACGGTTCCGAATGATTCTTCTGTTGATGTTGGCGAACATATGGGCGGGATATTGATTGAAAAAGTCTCGGATGAGGAGGGGAGTGAGGGTGGTTTACAGATCAATTTGCGTGTTGGTGTTAGGATTTACATTACTATACCCGGTGAGGTTTCCGAGTCCGTTGCCGTTGGTACTATTATGTTTGATACCAATTTGGATAAAAGGATTGGTGTTGTTACAACAAATATAGAAAATTCAGGTAATGTTAGCGAAAATGTTAAAGTTAGTACTTCGGTTGAGAATGTTTATCCTATTTTTGATAAAATTTGGTCATATTTCCCGGTTGAGAATGAAAGATCTTTGCAGGTATTGAGGGACGATGATCTTGTTTCCAACTTTGAATTCAATTTGCCGCTTTTTTCTTATGTAAAAATTAACTCCAAAATTGAGTATACGGATAAGAACGGAGAGATTGTTACGGTTGAGGCGGATCCTGTTCAGACATGGATTTATCCGCCTTTGATGTGGTCTATTATTACGATTGCTAGTATTTTCGGTATTCTTTTCTTTTTGGGAGTTATGTTGTTTTTGAAAATAAAAGATCGAAAGAGCCATAAGTATTTTTATTAAAACTTGATGAAAAAACGCATCTGTTTTATTTTTTTGTCGATTTTTTTTGCCCAAGTTTTCTTTGGTTTTATTGCGAAAAGAGTTGATGCGGTTCGTTTGTCCAGTACGACTTGGTATTTGAGAAATACAACGGCTTCCTCAACTTTTGGTACGACTGGTCCTGTTGCTGAATATAGTGCCGCTTCCGACTTGGTTACCACTTCTCCGACTGTCAAAACAACTGCGCTTGCAATGAGTGAGACTCCTGGTACTACTACTGCAACTGTTCTTGCGACAGAGACTACTGCGACTGCCGGTAATATATGGGTGAGGACTTTTTTATCTCCCGAGCTTATGTCGCAAACCTTGGAGGCCGGAGCTGTTTTTAGGTTTGAAGGAGGATTGCGTGAAAGTAATCTTGCCGCTGATATGGTTTTCAGAATAAATGTTTATCTTTGGAGGGAGGGGACAGGATATGTCGAGACTCTTTTTGATGGAGTATCTGATACAAATTGCGGAATTGAGCCTTCGGCTATCTCTATTTCAAAATCTCAAGTTTGTTTAACTCCGGCTACAACTTCGGATGTTTCCATACAGGATGGAGATCAGATTGCGCTTGAGGTTTGGATTAATTCTGCCAACATTTTAACTACATCGTATTCAAGTTATTTGTATTACAACAGTACTGCTTTTGTTGGTAATGGAAGTGCTTCTCATACAGCTTCAACACCTCGTTCAGCCTTTTCGGTCTCTCAATATTTATACTCATATACTCCTTCGGATTATTCTACAGTTTGGTATTTGAGATCCGATAATGCTTCCGATTCTTTTGGTACCGAGGGTCCTTCTTCCGAATATAGTGCAAGTAGTGATCTTTCTACGACCAGTCCGTCCGGTAAGTCTACGGCATTGAGTATGTTGACTTATCCCGGAGGTTCTCAAACGAGTATATCTTTTTCCGAAACCAAAACCACAACCGGTACGATTTGGCTTGGTACATTTTTGTCCCCTCTTTTGGCATCTCAAACTATTCCGACCGGTACGACTTTTAGGCTTGAGGATGCTTTACTTGAGAGTAGTTTGAGTGCGAATTTTATTGAAAGAATTCATATTTATCAGTGGCGTGAAGGTAGTGGGAAGATAATTTCTTTGTTTGACGGTGTTCCTGCTACGAATTGTGGAATAGAGCCCGGTGCGGCAAGTTCCGAGAGGTCGGAAGTTTGTGTGACAACTGCGACTACGACGGCCGCAACTATTCAGGATGGTGATCAGATTGCGCTTGAGGTATGG
>JBAYGX010000039.1:0-12376 GCA_041666465.1 Candidatus Altimarinota bacterium | reverse complement strand
GCGCTACCCCCGAATCTTTTTTCAGAAAAACGCTTCGTCGGGCGGCACAGTTCTCGGTTCTCAGGATTGCTTTGCAATGTGTCCCTTGCCATCTCCGTTATGGAGTCTGGCGACCCGAGGGGCCGCGCGCGATGCTTGGAGGCTCGCACGAAAATAAGCTTCGTATTTTAGTCTCTCCCAAGTGCAACTTAACTGTCGCCACTAAGATACATAAAGGGGCGGCCGTGGTCAGGCCATAAACTAGACCGGAGCAAAGCACCATCAAAGGAGGTTTGGTCACCTACCTACCAGCCGTTTATTCTGGGCATTATCCTCAGTAGTCAATTGAACTCACTGATAGGATTTCAGGACAAGCGGCTGTTTTTTGTATAGTAGCGAGTTTCTCGATCCGAAGCGGTAGGAAGCCGAACTCCGTGAGGCTTCCGAGAGCGAAGGACAATCTTCAAGAAATAAGGAGTATTTTTACGAAGTAAACAATACGAGTTATTTCGTAGAAGATTGAGAGAAACCCTATTGAAGGGAGGCAATGAGAAAGCGTAAACAAAGAAGGCGATAAATTTATTTCGTAGAGAATCAAGCAAATCCCTATTGAAGAGGTACGATGAACCAGCGAACATCCAACATAAGAAAGTGGAATTTTTTCGTAAGAAATCCTTTGGTACAATCCAAAATCCATGAGATAATTAACACACAAATACATTATGAAAAAAACAATCAAAATCACGCAGCAATCTTTGGCGAAAGCCGTTAGGAATTCTTCAAGCATAGAAGGGTTGAGTTTTCTTCGTGCGAAAAAAAACACACCGGTCATTAATTTACTCAAGAAACATGGCAGAGCCTTCTCGATATAATGTAAGTGGAGATGAAGAAATAGGTGTTTTGAAAAACAAACTTAAAATTAAGGATCAAAAAATACTTGGAGATACGGAAACATTATTATTATCAGACGCGTATTCTCATTTTTTTGAGATTCTTAATGGAAACAAATTAAATTTTACTGTTAGACTTATATTTGAAATAAATGAGTATTTCTTGAGCGTATTATATGATTGGGCGGGTAAAATAAGAGAAGTGGAGATTTCCAAGGACGGAATCCTTTTTTGCCCGAAATCGCAAATAAATAAGGCACTTTTGAAGTTCGAACATATTCTTAGGGAAAATATGCCGTTACCAAAAGATAACAAAAGAGTTGTAAGCCAAAAACTTGCAATTATTCATTGCGAATTTAACGCTATTCATCCGTTTCGAGAAGGTAATGGCAGGACTATTCGCTTGTTTCTTGATTTGATTGCCGACAATTGCGGTTTTCAACCAATTAATTATGGCGAAAGTACTAAAGAAACTTATATAAAAGCTTGTATTGAAGGGATGAAGCAGGATTATTCAAAGATGCAAAGGATTATGTACAAAGGGCTTTCGGTCAGATAAAAATAGCGTATTTTTTCGCCTAGACGAAAATGCTCTGTACTAGTACGGTCAACAGATTCAGTTTTGGTTTGGGTTTTCTCTTTTTGCCAATCTGAAAAGAGCCAAACTCAAAGCACGAGTCGCATAATATCCAAACATGTTTATATCTCTTTTGAATTTTTCGAAAACTAACTCATCTCGATTTAGTATGCAGAATGCTAGCATCATATTCTCGATTAATTTTGATGCTCGATCAAGAATTTTATTGAAATCCTTCTTTTTATGGAAATCCGAACCATAAAGAGATTTGAGTGAATCGTCTAATTGTCCAAACTTACCTATGGCAATTTCATTATTCGAATAGCCATGGATATATCTGGCGAAACCGTCCCGATTGAAATCAGAAGGTTGTCCAGCAGTATCTGTTACTGTTAGCAATTCAGCTTCAGGATTTTTAGGAGTTCTTTTTCTTGCCAATCTAAAAAGTACAATATCCAAAGCTTTAGTAGCATAATATCCACACATAGTAATATCGGATTCGAATTTTCTAAAAGAATCATCATCTCCGTCTATCACTCCCAGTTTTTCAATCATGGACTCGATTAAATCGCATGCTTGATTAAATACTTTATTGAAATTATCCCAATTGAAAAACGCATCGGTAGCAAGGGGTTGAAGTAAATTGCTCAATCTGGTAAAACCGACTTCCGCCAATTCATTATCCGGATAGTCTTCGATATATCTCGAAATGCCAGTCTGTGGAGCTGGATATCTATCAACCGCTTGTTCTAATCTTGTGATTATATCACGGCGAGTATTGTCCACTCTTCTTGATGGCAATTTGGATCCTTTATCAATTCTTCCTCGTAAAATTTTCATAAAATCTCTATACATGCTTTCAAGAATCGATTCGGGTATTTGAAGTTCTTTTGCAAGATCTTGAAAAGTTCGTTTGTTGACGGCTACATCTGTAACTAATTTCTTCGCAAATGAGAGAAAATCATTTTCGTTAAAAATTCTTGGGTTTTTCAACCCATCTCTTTCATGCATAGTATCTTTAGCTACCTGCGAAGGAGTCCTTTTGTAGCTCCTATAATAATCAAAAAAAGTTTTGCCATTGTAAGTTGAATGATTTATGCGATCTTCAAGCTCGACCCATAAAGAATCCATGGCCTCACCATGGTCTACAGAGTCATCTGAAGTACCACTAACTTGCATCGCCCAATTCATACCTTCGTCTGTTTCAGCTTGATTTCCGTCCATATTAATTAATTACATTCCATAAATTATAAAACAAATCCTAATTAAAGGCAATACTTGTCGCATCTCCAAAAAGACGCAAGGCAATAATCGGTTGTTGCTTTAAGGTATTTTGTAATTATGGCAACTCTCTCAATTCTTCAATCTGCTCATTACCTCAGATTCATAAACACATCTCTGCCCAAATACTTCGCCCTCTCTCCCAGCTCCTCTTCAATTCTGAGTAGTTGATTGTATTTCGCAACTCTCTCCGTGCGGCATAACGATCCCGTCTTGATCTGTCCGGTTTCCATCGCGACGACGAAATCGGAAATAGTCGTATCTTCGGTCTCTCCACTCCTATGCGAAACGACGGCAGTCCAATTGGAAGCATGCGCCATCATAATTGCACTTTTTGCTTCACTTACGGTTCCGATCTGATTTAATTTAATCAAAATTGAATTTGCCGTGCTCTCATTCACACCTCTCTGCAACCTCTTAACATTCGTAACAAATAAATCATCCCCGACAATTTGAACCTTATCACCAATCTCGCTCGTCAAAGATCTGAATCCCGACCAGTCATCCTCAGCCAAGCCGTCCTCGATAGAAATAATCGGATATTTTTTAACCAAATTCTTATAATAAGAAACCATATCCGCACTCGATAAAACAGAAGGCTTACCATTAACCTTAATCGAATATCCTTTCGATGCGTCATAAAAACTGCTCGCCGCCGGATCGATTGCAATCATAAGATCCTTACCTGCCTTATATCCCGCCTTATCGATAGCTTTCAAAATATAATCAAAAGCTGCTTCGTTACCAGGAAGATTAGGAGCAAAACCACCTTCATCTCCAACGCTCGTTGCGAATTTATCCGCGGATAATAATTTTTTCAAGTTGTGAAAAACTTCCGCGCCCATCCGTAAAGCTTCTCGGAAATTTTTCGCGCCAACGGGCATAACCATGAACTCTTGAATATCGAGCCCGCTATCCGCATGTTTGCCGCCGTTCATGATATTCATCATCGGAACAGGGAGAACATGAGCGTGTAAATTCCAATATTTATATAAAGAAACTCCTTTGAGTTGAGCTGCGCATTTTGCTGCCGCAATCGAAATACCGAGGATGGCATTTGCGCCAAGACGAGCCTTGTTCGGCGTGCCGTCGAGTGCAATCATGGTGTCGTCGAGACGCTCCTGATCTGTTACATCAAGCCCTTTTATTTTTTTTGAAATCTCTCCATTTACATTCTCGCAAGCTTTAAGGACACCAAGTCCGAGATATCTTTTTTTGTCACCATCTCTTAACTCAACAGCCTCATGCACACCTGTGGAAGCTCCGCTTGGAACGGCAGCACGACCAATAATATCGTCGCAAGAAACCTCAACTTCAATGGTAGGGTTGCCACGAGAATCAAGGATCTCACGTGCGAGAACGGAAGTAATTTTAGACATTTTATTTTGGTTAGAGTTTTACAAAAAAATTATAGCATCAGGACATCTGCAAATAGAATTCAGAGATGACCAATAAAGCCAGTATCCACTTGACTAATTCGTAATTACATGCTTAACTAAAAACCTTATTATACATACCATGACAACGACAATAGAACGCAAACCTTTATCACGACCACTTCTTGTTACATTCCTATTAACTATTTTGCCAGAAGCTCTCACGGGGTGCAGTCCTAATACTGACACCAATGATGTTGCAGAAGCCCTATTAGCCGATAGTCGACAAACTCTTGATATTATACAAAGTATTTGTACAGAAGTAATTAGTAATCCTGAATCAATGGGTCCCCTCGTTTTCTCTAGAGAGGGAAGTAGTAGCATTGGATTTCATTCGATGAACGGTCCTATATACGTGGTGGATACAATAAACCGTAGCGTAAAAAGTTGTCTCTGTATTGATGACGGTAAAGATGCACCTATAGATAGTCTTTCATGTGCAGCTGCAATTTATAGCGCTCAATCGACAGACGGTAGTAGTCCTGATGATCTAAAAGTATGGTCAGTTGATATGGTAATGGCTGCTCAAGTGAGCAATAAGCCTGATTGTTTAATTGACAGATATTGGATAAAGGATGGCGATGATAGTCAATTGTGGGGGGAGAGATGTGGTTTTTCTAGTGGTAAATCTATGATGATGTTTAGTCATTCATGTGAAGAACCAGCTATGACGAAAGAGGGCTCAAAATTTACATTATGCGATATCGAATATACGATAAATAGTGGCGATAATAATGATGTTAATATGAGCGTATATGGTTTTCCCTGTGGCTACAAAGATTACGATCCTTCATTCGGAGGTCCACTGGCAAATGGACCAATAGCGGTATCTGTAGATATAATCAATGACTTGGGAACTCGTTCCAGAACTTTTCTTTCCGGTTTATATACACGAGTTGCATCCGTTGCAAAAGAAAAATCCGCATTGCCAATCGAAAAAAGAGCGGATGAGAAAGTGTTCAAGTCAGACGATGAAGAGTTAAAGGCATTAATTGTTAATGCCGAGAGGGGAGAAGGTATTCTTTCGCGAGCACGTGTAAGTTACGAGAGAGAATCTGGAGAAACGGAGTAAATAAATTATAATTTCAAAAACAGATTATATCATTCAGGAGATCTGCTATTTTGCCATACGCAATCTTTTCCTATAAAATACCCCCGCATCTATAATCTCCAATCTATAATCTATTACCTCCAATGGAAATCATCTGGCACGGTCACTCATGTTTCACAATAAAGGATAAGGGCGTAACAATCGTTACTGATCCGTACACGAATCTTGGCACCAAACTGCCGGATTTCAAGGCGGACATCGTTACTCTATCCGACGAGCTCATTGATACAAAAGACAATATTGCGGAAGTCGCGGGAGAACCGAAAATAATCTCTTGGCCCGGCGAATATGATATAAAAGAGGTTGGAATCGAAGGATATAATGCGTTCCATTTTGCAAAAAGCGCTGAAGATGTCGAAAAAGCGAAATGCAAAGTCGTGATTTACAATTTCTTCATTAACGGATACAAAATTTGCCACTTAAGCGGACTTGGTCATAGACTTACAAGCGAATTGACGGAATCCATAGGGAATGTAGATGTGTTATTGGTTCCGGTTGGTGGGAATTTGGTTATTGATTACAAAAAAGCTATCGAAGTTATAGAACAAATCGAGCCAAAAATCGTCATCCCGATGTATTACAAAATCCCCGGTTCGAAACTTGAATTGTCGGGAGCGGAAGAGTTTTTGAAAGCGGTTGGGAAACCGGGTGCGGAAGCTCTGGAATCGCTTGATATTAAGAAGAGAGAACAATTGCCGGTCGATAAGACGGATTATGTGGTACTCAAACCTATATTGGTATAGTTATCTTTTCGGCATACGGTATTCGAAATTCGTCATTCGTCCCCACGCGCGTCCTCGTAGTTAAATGGATATAACGACTCTCTCCTAAGGAGTAATTACAGGTTCGATTCCTGTCGAGGGCACCAGACTGTTGCGAGGGCGGCGTTACGAAGTGGTAGGAATGCGAGTTCCATCGAGCCTTCCGAGAGCGAAGGATGATTTTCAAGAAATAAGGAATCCTTCGCGTAAGCGACAGGTGACTTATTTCGTAGAAAATCAAGCCGACCCCTACCTGAAGCCGGTAAGGAGCCGTTAGGCGAACGAACGGCCTTTATTATCAAGCCTGATCGCGAATGCGATCTCCTCTTGAAAAACAATGAAAACTCAAAAACAAAGTCTGTTTTGAAGGCGACTGGACAGCTTTATTCTCTTTATCTGTTTTTTATGTGCATAAAATGATATAATACCAGGATTTAAAAGTTTGAAGAATGAACCTGCAAGAAGATCAAGAAGACATGGGGGATCTTGGCGTTCCACCGCTTATAGCTCTAGTTATAAGTGGTGAAAAACCAGCCTGCCTTTTCGAAATGAGCGAAATACCAATTAGAGACAGGGGAAGTACAGAGAGCGCGATTAATATTATAAAAACAGAGCAAGGACTTGATGTGGAAGAATTACATAGAGGAGATGATGCGACGGTTGATACTTATATTTGTGCTCGTCCAGGAAAATTCAGAGATCTGCTAAGCGCAACGACATTGGCAGATATACCCGTTTTAAAAGAACGCGTAAGCAAATTGATAACGGCATGTGAAAATATGAGTATCGCAAAAGCACTGTATTATATTGCAAACATACCAAGGATAGATGAAGAATATACAGTTGTCCAAAGGGGGAATATACCAAGACCGGAAGTATCAATATTAGAAGGAGCACTTCTGGGATTTAAACCTTGTTGCACGGAATATTATGTAAAAACCAGATACCTCGGAGAGCCTCGAGATGAATCAGAATTTTATGATTATGTTAGGATTAACGAACATGTCCTTTGTCCATGTTGCGCACAGGAGAAGATAAGAACTGGGGAATTTCAGTTGTCCAAAAGACCAGAGGTGGTATCGCCACCCTCTATATAATCATCGAGATACCTCAAACAACGCAAAGATGCGTAGCATTCTGCGCAATATTATCAAGTCGTTTTGCGGATGCAAAACTCCATTCCATGAGGATGGTTTTGATCAAAAAACAAGCCACTCAACAATTCCTCAAAACTTCCAGTCCAAGTTCGTTGACCGGAATCGCGAACAGGTAGTACTTTATTAACCCTACACGAATTCTAAATAACGAAAATCAAATATGAAGGACGACAAGAAAAATGTAGATATTATGAAGTGGCTTAAGGAAAATGTTGCGACCAAAAAAGATTTAGAAAAAGAGTTAAAACCAATTCGCAAAGAGTTAGTTAGTCATGGAAACAGATTGGACAGTATCGAGAAAAATATGGCTACCAAGCAGGACTTGGTGCGCATTTATGAAAGCCTAGCCGATCACGAAATGAGATTGAGTATGGTTGAAGAAAACATGGCAACCAAACAGGATTTGGCTAAAATGAGCGATTCGTTAAATACAACACTTGATAGGATATTAGAAACAGTTACAAGAACGGGACAGGAATTAATAATGTTGAAACATGTCGTAGAAAAACATGATGATGTTATAAGGCAGATAAAACCAATGTTGGGATTAGCTTAAACTCTGATAGCCTCTTCATCCTCTTCCGTATCCCATCGGGATACTTCGAATCCATGAGGATTTTAATCAGAAAAACAAACCACTCAATAATTCCACGAAACTTCCAGTCCAAGTTGGTTGACCAAGATGATGAGTAGGTATTATTTTAATAACCCATTTTAAAACACAAATATGAAGAAGGATAAAATTATGGACAAGATAACGGAATCGCTTTCGGTTCAAACGACTAGCCTGAAATGGATTGAAGAGAATATGATGACTAGGCAAGATGTAGATAGAATTCTCGAAAAACTTTATAAAATATTTAGAAATTTCAAGGAAAAATTACAGGACATTAGTGGTGATAAATCTTATTGGTAAAAAATATGGATTAAGCCCGGATAGCCGTTAGTCCTCCGGTCTTGTCCGATATTCCTCACCTCTTAACACGTCATCAATTTTTTCGCGCGTCCATTCATCGAAGCCAGAAAATGTAGTCGTAGATGTTTTGTTCTTGCGCAAAAAATAACATCCACTAAGTAAGTGATGGTACGTCTCATACGCCAGAATTATAGCTGGAATTTCTTTTGCTTCTTTGGCGGAAAACGAGAGAAGTTGCATATAATCAGCACGATCTCCATCTCCTAAAAACAATAACGTAATATCCGCTCTTGCTTTTAATATTCCCCTGGCCACATCTAGTGACTCTGCATATGTTATATTTAAATCCACTCCTTCAAGTAGTTCTCTTAAATGAGCCAAGGGTTTTCGCAATTCATGTTCAGGGATTCCAACTGAAAGAATTTCCATTCGGTAATTTTTAAATTAGGCATCCCAGACTAAATCATTGATATGGCTTGTGCAAACCTAAATCCGTCCCGATTGTTGTTCTGAAACATAAACCGTTCGTGTAAACGCGTGATTTTGCCAAGACTATTGACGGTGAGCCCTTGCTCACTTAATATGTGAGCAGAAACTCACCGGTCTTGAGGAATTAGCAAAATGACCATGATATCAAAATCGTTTCGCATCGCGAAACTCCGCTTGGCGCCAAGCGAAACTCATTACAAAAAAATAACAAAAAAGAATATGGAAACTCTTATCATTATGTATGTCGCAAAAATAGCACTGGGACTTATGTTGATCCCTTTATATAGAGAATATAGGAAGAAACAGACCAGAAAATTAAAAGTTAGGCAATGGCGCGAAAGGATTTTACGCAAGAGGAGTTTTGCTCAAGCTACTCTCTTTTAAAATTTAATTTTAAAAAAATGGAACACCCAACCGAAAAGCAAAAGGCTATTCTCCACTACATCGAGAAGTATCAATTGCGGAACGGAGCCTCCCCGACAATACGGGAAATGCGCATACACTTCGGAGTAAGTTCCGACAATAGCATCTTGAAGCACTTGAATGCTCTTGAAGAGCAGGGCTTGATTAAGAAAGGGGATACACCAAGAAGTATTAAACTTCTTGATAGCGTAAAGGAACGAATGGAAGCCGCTGCTCAAATCTGCAGTTTGCCACTGCTTAGCACGATTCCGGCAGGAGGACCGGCAATTTCGTCCGAGACGGTTATGGATAGAATCGAAATTGGGAAGAGTATGGTGAAAAGCCCTGAAACATCATTCGTACTTCGCGTCAGTGGTAGAAGTATGGAGGGTGCGGGAATTTTCGACGGAGATATGGTTATCGTTATGCAAGGTAAAGAGCCGAGAATGGGTGATATCGTTGTTGCGCTTGTCGATGGTGGCAATACTTTGAAAAGATTTATACGAGATGGAAGAAGAACTTATTTAAAAGCCGAAAATCCGGAATATGAAGATATCCATCCGGCCGAGTCGCTTGAGATACAAGGAGTTGTGACAGGCTTGATAAGGACTTATTAGAAGCGCTCGGGAAGCGTTAGCGGTCCCAAGCGCAATATTATTAAATGATTGCGATAGCAATCTCCTTAAAGCCAAAACACAGTTTTTTCTTGATAGGCATTCCTCGACATGCTTAAATTGCGTGTGCCCTTGTCGTGCCGGGATAGCTCAGCAGGACGGAAGCGAAGCGAACGTCCCTATAAAGCACACAGGACAATTCATTAAATTGTTTTGCGAAAGCATTACATGGAACTTAGAATGACAGACGTACGCGCAAACAATGTTCCACCAAAAAATCATCATCATGCCGGGATAGCTCAGCGGTAGAGCAACGCACTCGTAACGCGTAGGTCGTGGGTTCAATTCCCATTCCCGGCTCCACAGGTCGGTAGCGAAGCGAACGACCCGTATTATAAAAAGATTGCGTATGCAATCTCCTTGTAAGGAAAGCGAAGCGGTTCCGTTTCGCAATTCGGTATTCGTAATCCCTAATTCGACCCAAATGCCATTCGTTAAAATAGTCGTTTACACTCCACTCTCTCATGCCGACAAAATTCGCCAAGTCCTTGCGCAATCCGGTGCAGGCCATATCGGAAATTATGATTTCTGTTCGTTTTCGGTCAAAGGCATAGGTAGATTTCGTCCTATCAAAGGCGCAAAGCCGTTTGTTGGGCAGGAAGGAAAAATAGAAGAAGTCGAGGAAGAACGGATTGAAACAATCTGTGAGCAAAAAGAGGTCCAACAAATAATAAAAGAGGTAAAAAAAATCCATCCATACGAAGAACCGGCGATAGATGTATATCCGGTGATATAGAGATTGGTTGACGGGAGTGCATAAAGCATGTTTAACTGCATGCCTTTTTGTAAAAAAGAATTATGGACGCAATGTCAGGAATAAAAGTATTGGTTGTAGATGGAGATGTCTCGGCACGTCTTATGGAACCAATGATGTTAACAACAAATCGACACGGATTATCAAGGATCGAATGGCAAATCTTGCAAACAAAAGGGGTGCAATCTACAGGAACGCTAAGAGCTGTTAGGGATATAGCAGAAGTAGAAATTCAAAAAGGAATAGGGGTGGAACAAATAGCGGTTGCCGCTGTCAGTTTGCCTTATACGGAAGGGCAGAATGTAGGATGCGAAATACAATTTGAAGATGTTTTTAAAATAGTAAGAGCCCTTACAAGAAAAGGCGTGCAGGTAATATTGGGAGGACCTGGGATTACCTTGGAGCCAAAAAGCGCGATGGAATCTTTCAAGCGAGCCCTGGGAGAAGATGCGGAAGGTATAATTGCCGTAGAGGGGGAAGGAGATTTGATAATACAAGAAGCTATAAGATTAACTCGCGAACAGTTAACTGGTGACGATAGATTTTGGAGAATTGTAAAAGGGGGAATACTTCCAGGACGAATGCAAGTATTAACAGAAGAAGATTTGGCTGGGCTAAGGCCAATTCCACAAGAATTGATTAGAGATGGGGATATTGAAGGTAGCAATCGCGGTTGCAGACAAGAATGTACATATTGTGCGTCTTGTCATTTAACGCAAAAAGGCATTAGAAAATTCAAACCCGAAAATTTCGTAGATCAGCTTGAAATTTTACTTGATCAAGGACGCGCCGTATCGAAAATACATATCACAGATAATGATTTTTTGGCGGTTGGTATAGAGTGGTGGCAAGAAGTTGAAAAACTATTGGATGAAAGAGGGCTATTAAAAGGGATGAGGTTTGTAAATATGAATGGTATGTCTAATGCGCATACGGTTTGTGCTTTAAAAGAAGAAGATATCGCTTTATTAAAAAGACTGGGATTCAAAACTCTAGGGGTTGGCATTCAATCATTTCAAGAAAATGTATTAAAAGCTGTGAAAAGACCAAAAGTTGATAAAGACGCTTTGATGAGATTTTTCAAAGAGTGTAGGGAAAACGGAATAGATGTTTATATTGACATGATAGGAGAATTGCCAAACGGAGAAAGTGAAGAAGAAGATGTAAAACAATCTTTTCTAATGTCGTTAGATACAAGTATTTCTTATAGGTCATTAGCAATTATTCCGGGCTCTACTTTGCATAAAGAATCGTACCAGGCGAGTTCCGAAAGAAAAATCTCAAGAGAATTCGTTTTTGAATACCTAAGACTTGTTAGGTTGTTGAGGATGGACGATGAGACAAGAATGAAATATGGACAATATTTAAATTTACCTCAAAATGATACATTACGTATAATCACACAATTGCCAATGATAACTCAATATTTAGACAGAATAATAGAATCGATTGGTGATAATCCGGAATTAAGAAGGACTTTTATATTATCAGAGGAGGAATTAATAGATGCGATGAGAAAGACACTGGAAAGAGAAAGGAAATTGGTGGAAGTATGGAGAAAACAGGTGGATAGTAGTGGAGAAGAAACAAGTGAATATGTGAACATATATGCGTTGAGATATTTGAAAAACAGAGAATATGAAATATGGGCACAGGCAGAAATGTTGGATATTGAAAGTTTTTTAATATAATAAACAGATAAAAGAGATGGCGGATTTAATGTTTTTTTAATATAATCCTCTCCCACTATGTAACGATGTGACTTCCACAACTTCTTATACTTCTTCCAATGCCCACCCCAATGATGCAACAGTACGAAGATATCAAGTCGCAAAATGCCGACTCGATTTTGTTTTACAGATTGGGGGATTTTTATGAAATGTTCGGAGAAGATGCGATTTTAGCTTCAAAAATTCTCAATATAACGCTTACGGCGAGAAATAAAGGCG
>JBAYGX010000038.1:0-12383 GCA_041666465.1 Candidatus Altimarinota bacterium | reverse complement strand
GTACTACAACATGTCCAGACCTCATTCTGCTCTAAAGGAAGGCAAAAGATGTCTAACCCCTTGCGAAATCATAAAAAGATTCTATTAACGAAAAGTGTATACAACCCGTGAAAAAATAACATGCGACCATTGCCAATAGGCAATCCTTTGCGAGATTTCGGCTCGTCAAAACCATCAGTTTTCTTTATCTGCCGAAAGAGTTTTGCTAACGCAAAACATCTTATAATACAGGCCGTCCGCTTCGCTACCGGCTTGCTACTTCTTCAAGAAATCGCTCCCGCTATAATCCTTTTTCATCCCAAGAATTTCTTTTTCCGTAATATCAGCTTCCCCTTCCGGCTCATCTTCATCACGACCATATTTAACATATTTGCTCAAGAAATCTATTCCGTAGGCGTCATAAACAAACCTATAACCCATTCCAACAAGTCCGTTAAACAGTCCGAGCATCATCCATATAATAGGTAAAGCGGCGAACAATAAGATGGTTGGATTTTGTCCTGCCATTTGATAAAGCACAAAATTCAAAGCACTTGCAAAAATCAGCCCCAAAACAACATTGTAAACGCCAAGAAGGGCGTATTTCGCGTCGGAGAGAATTTCCAAAATAAGCGCACTCGCAATAACACTTAACAAAATCTGAATTGCCGCCACATAAGCCATGATTGTAATGTCCAAGCCGGAAACTATTATATAAATCGGCGCCATTAAAATCATAATCGCAAGATTGACCGCAAATATCTGATACATGGAAGAAAAAAGATTCTTATACTTGGAGCGATCCGTGAGCCCAATCAAAAAAGTGCTCACGCAGTTTGCCAAACATGAACTTAAAAAAGTTACCGCCATGAAGACGAAAATAATAAGCGGATTTAATGATGTTTCGTCAGTCCCAGGTTCGGTTGAGAAAAATGACGCGCCCAAAAAAACCGAAAAAAGCAAAATCATCGTTCCGGTAATTCCGCCGGCAACTCCCGCCAAAGCCCTAAAGGCAAGAACCATTAACGAGACCTTTCTTGGTCCCAAATCATTTTTTGTATCGGTCATAATATTTATTTATGTTTTTTGCCAGACAACAACATTTTATCAAATTTCAGTGCGATAGTCATCGCCCCGAAAAAAATACACATGTCCGCGAAATTAAAAACAGGCCATTGCCAGATGGAAATATAATCGACAACATATCCCAAAAAAACACGGTCATACATATTTCCAAGACCGCCGGCCAATATAAGTGAAACTACAATTATGGATATTTTTTTATCTAAATCGAAATTTTTTAAAACAAAAATCATTCCAAAAACGACAAGTGCAATTGTGATTACAACGGATACCCAAATAGGGACCGGTATGCTGAATGCGATACCTGTATTTTTCTTATAAACTATTTCTAGAAAACCATTTAAAAAACTGTAGTCGACTCCGTCGGCAATAATTTTCAAAATTCGATCCAGAATAATAAGTGGAACCGAAAGTGCAAAAACCGAAATAAGAAATTTAGATTTCATGCAAATTAGTTTATCCGAAAAACCACCTAACTGCCTCTTGAAAGAATGCCCCGAAAGTGGTATAATTCAAAGATTAAAAAAACAAAAATGAGTTCAGCTCCAGCATCAAGTCCGGCTTCATCGGACAGTGGCAGAACAGGAAAAAACACAATTCGCAAGTGGATTGGTAGGTCTGCGAAAAGACTTGAATCCGGGCTGGAAGATGGAACAATTGGGGCATTGGACGCATTGCGTATGACTGGAAACGAAGCCATTGGAGTTGTTTTTAATGCTGGAAGATCTGTTATGAGAAATGTTTTCTCTCCATTAACAATACTTGATAGCGATGAGGGATTTTTTAGATCTGTTTGGAATTCAATAAAAGCTGTGCCATCAGACATGCTTGTAAGAAATCTTGGTTCTATTGGAACCGGCATTACCAGTTTAGCCGGAACCGTAACCGGTTTAGATATCAATGAGCACGGCAAAGGTAAAGTTAGAGAAGGAGTTGGTGTTGCTGGTATCGTAAGAAGATTTGTACCTGCCGCATTCCAAACTGCTACCTTCTTCACAGGTGCCGATGTTGAAGATCCTATGGAGTCCGTACATAGGAGTACTCTTGAGTCCGACGCAATAGTTAGCAGGAGAAAAAGATGGTTCCCGTTAAACAGAGGCGGAAGTAAGATTTTCGGAGGTGGATCGGCATCGGCCGGACATTGATTGCCAAATAGTTCTTGCGGTAAAACACCCTGTTCGTTAAGATAAAAAGTGCAGTTTTTTGACCGACTTTTTACGCGCAAAAATAGGAGATTGCATTCGCAATCAGTTTATAATAATAAGCCTTCGGCTCTATGGGGAAAGGTTATCGTCAAATGGATCAGATGCTACTTCTCGCGATATTCGCGCTTATTGTGGTTGGAATAATTATGATTACAAGTATAGGGGTCCCGAAATCCATACAACTCTCCGCCCCTGATGTCGCATATCCCGACTGTAGCGATTCAGCCGTCGACTGCTACTTGGTGCTAAAAAAACATCTTATCAGGGTCATTATCGGCATCATCGCCTTTCTCGCGTGCCTGAAAATCAACTATAAATTTTGGCAAAAAATAGCTCCGGCTGTGTTTCTTGTATCGATAGGACTTCTCATTGCTGTTTTTATTTTCGGCACGGCAAACAACACAATCGCAAGAAGCTGGATAAATGTCGGATTCCCATTTTTAAGCTCCATACAACCAGCGGAAATAGCCAAACTCGGGCTTGTAATATATCTGTCAACATGGCTTGCCAAGAAAACGGAAAATAGAAATGAGCTTAACGACTGGAAACAAGGGTTTCTTTCATTCGCAGTTATTGCCGGATTGATAGTCTTACCTGTTATGCTTCAGCCGGATTTGGGATCGTCGCTCGTACTGGCATCAATAGCCGCATTTATGTATTTTTTAGGTGGAGCACCGATAAAACATCTGTTGGTCGGAGTTGGTATTGTCCTGGTTTTTTCATCTATTGCAATAGCAGCTACAGAACACTTACAGGAGCGATTTGGAGCTTTTTTGACACCAAGCGAGAGTTGCGAAGAAGATTATTGCTGGCAGTCTGAACAGGCAAAAATTGCCATAGGTAGCGGTGGACTTTGGGGCAAAGGTTTGACGCAAGGAATTCAAAAATCTTATTGGCTTCCACAGGCATCGGATGACTTCATATTCGCGGCTTCGGCGGAAGAGTTAGGATTCTTGAGGATTATATTGGTTGTTCTTCTTTATGCTTTTATAGGATATCGAGGTATGAAAATCGCAATGCATGCTCCGGATAAATTCTCGACAATGCTGGCTGCCGGGATAACGGTTTGGGTAATTTCACAGGCGTTTATAAATATAATGGTAAATATTTCGCTTTTCCCGATTACCGGTATCACATTACCCTTTATCAGCTATGGAGGATCTTCTATTTTTACCACTATGATGGGGATGGGGATTTTATTAAATATATCAAAATACACCGAAAACCATGCGTATACTTCTAACAGGAGGCGGTACGGCGGGACACATTATGCCAAATCTCGCTATAGTCGACCAGTGTAGGAAAAAATCAGGTCATGATTTGAAGCTCCTTTATGTTGGTTCAAAAGGTGAAATGGAGCGCAAACTTATTCATGAAGCCGGTATTGAATTCAAGGCGATTTCAACAGGTAAAATCAGGAGGTATTTTGCAATTCAAAATATGATAGATTTGTTTTTCAGAGTTCCGCTCGGTTTTTTTCAGTCTTTGAAGATTATCGAAGATTTCAATCCTGATATTATATTTTCAAAAGGAGGATTCGTGAGCGTCCCGGTGGTTTTGGCGGGATGGATTTTGAGAAAAAAAATCATAATTCATGAATCCGATAGCAACCCGGGATTGGCCACTCGCGTAGCGAGCCGTTTCGCTTACAAAATACTTACTTCTTATGAAAAGACCATTAAGGAATTCCCTGGGAAAATACAAAAAAAAGTACAGTACATAGGATCTCCGATTAGACCGAATATTCTTGAGGGATTGAGTCACGAAGGATATAAAATCACGGGCTTCACTCATGACAAACCTGTTATTTTGGCAATGGGTGGAAGCCTGGGCGCAATGAAAATCAACAATGTTTTGTGGGCAAGCTTGTCGAAATTAATACCTGATTTTCAAATAATTCACATCTGCGGACATCAGAAAAGCGCCAAGTCTCTTTCAAATTTCTTGATCGAAAAACTTAAGAAAAATTATATTGAGTATGAATATGTCGGGAAAGAACTTAAGCATTTTTATGCGATTGCCGATATCGTTATTTCAAGAGGTGGTGCGAATAGTTTGGCAGAGATAGAGCCTTTTGGAATGCCTGCGATAATAGTTCCCTTGTCGGCAAAATATACACGAGGAGATCAGTTGGAAAATGCGAAAAATTTCAAACTAAAAGACAAAAGAAGATATCGCGTTATTGAAGATGAAAAATTTAATTCAAAAACTCTTATAGAAACGATACAAGAACTTCAAAAAATCGAAAAACGAGCAACATGCAAAGAAGCTTACTTGAAACCGACTTCGGATATCGCTGAATTACTCTTGAGCTACGCAAAAAAATGAAAATAGGTATAAATGCAAGATTCATAAGTCAACCCTATACCGGCATAGGGCAGTATACTGTAAATCTTTTCAAAAAATTGGCGGGGATTTCCAAAGGTGACGAGTTCGTTTTGGTTTCTAACCAAAAAACCGAAGAAAAATTTCCTCTAAATATTACTGTAAAAATAATTCCCGAGAAAAAGTGGTTGATATCGGCAAGTTTAAAAAAATTATATTGGGAGCAAGTACAAGTTCCAAGATTTTTTACAAAAAATAATTTCGACATATTGCATTTCACATATCCCGCCTATCCGTTAAAAGGGCTGAAAACACAATCTTTCATTACGATTCATGACCTAATTCAATTCGCAGATCCGCAATACTTAAAAAAATTGAGATCGAGAGTTTATGCTTGGATAACAAAAAAATGCCTGACTAGAGCATCAAAAAATCAGAAGGTAAAATTCGTTGCGGTTTCTGATACGACAAAATCCGAATTTGAAAAATTTTTCACGATAGATCGCAAGAAAATTCAGACGATTTACGAAGGAGCATCGGAAGAATTTTTACGACCTGTGACCGCGAAAACGAATATGAAAAAACCTTACCTGCTTTATGTCGGGGGGTACGATCCGCGGAAAAATATCGGATATTTGCTGGAAGTTTTTGAAGGTGTGCAAAAAGAGATCCCGGAAATGAATTTGGTACTTGCCGGAGGACAGGCGCTGAAAAGTGATTTTTATGGCTCTTACGACTTGCAAAATGGCACAAAAGGTTATACGCTAAATACACTCAAAACAGGTTTTGTAAGCGAAGAAGAGTTAAACTCACTTTATAAAGAGGCGGAAGCATTCATCAACTTGTCGGGAGGCGAAGGGTTCAATCTGCCGGTGCTGCAATCGGCTTACGCTGGAACTCCGATAATAATCTCCGACATCCCTGTTCACAGAGAGCTGTACAGCAACCACGCATTACTCATTCCGACAAACGATGCAAAAAATGCTTCCGGAGAGATTGTGGCATTTATGCAAAACGAAAATCTTAAAGAGAAATTGAGAAAAGAAACAACAATGTTGAGAGCAAAATACACATGGGATAAAGCGGCAAAAAAATACTACCAACTTTACCTAACCACTCTGTAAAATGCCTTGGATCATTGCGATAAATATCATCTCTCTAGTGTTTGCCGCCATGACTGCATGGCTGATGATTAAGTATTTGCGTAAGTACACCCTCCCCCATTCCCATTACAAGCGACTATGGGGATTTGTAAGGATCAGATATCTTTTGGCAATTTATGCGTTTGCGACAGTCGGGCTCGGTGCGTTAACAACGAGCCTTTTTTATATATTTTTTATCCAAGCATAAGGATGGAAGATAATACGAATAAACATTTCAAAGGTCAGCAAAGGAACGAAGAGCTCGTGTACTACACTTGCAAACACTGGGTCGTGCTTATACCTCTTATCGCTGAAATGGTTGTCGCTATATCGGCAATTTCAGCGTTTGTATTGCTCGGGTTTAGCGTAAGCGAGAAACCGGGTTGGTCGAAATGGTTATTTGTTGGTTTAAGTCTGCTTGCGATGGTTTGGATGCATAATTTCGCCACAAGATTTCTTAATTATTTTTTGGATATCGTTATTGTTACAAATTACAGAGTTCTCAAGGTTGAAAAAAGTTTGTACCTGAAAGATGATCAAAACATCGTGGATCTTCACGAAATTCAGGATATTAAAAAAATCCAACACGGAATAATTCCAAATTTACTCGATTATGGTAAACTTGTAATCGTTACGCCGACGATGATAGACCCGATGATATTGGAAAACATGCCAGACCCGGAAAGATTTTTCAGGAAAGTGAATAATTCCAAACGCGACTACATCTACGAACGACAACAACAGAAATTAAAAACGCTTGAAAATCAAAATTTAGATTATGACTATGCAGACAGACAGCTTATTAACGGGTAAAGAGGGAGAAACAATAAAAGTTATCATAAGAAAACACTGGATAATGGATTTAAGAGTGCTACTTATAACATTCATTATGTATGTGTTGCCGGCGATGATTTTCATGAGCCTTATAATCGCCTATTGGCCGGATTTTTTTAACGAAGGGATGGCGTTCGTGACACTCGGCGTTTTAATTTATCTTTTGTATGCCGAATTGATGCTTTATATAAAATGGCTTAATGAAGAGTTGGACATATTGGTTGTGACCAATTTTAGACTTATAAATTTGGAACAGGTGAAGTTCATGGAACGAACTGTTTCCGAAACGAATTTGCATCAAATTCAAGATGTTAAAGGTGTTGAGAAAGGAATTTTCGGGAACCTGCTTCATTATGGAGACTTGCAAATACAGACCGCCTCTGAAAAAGTCGCTTTTTGTATAAAATCTGTTCCGCATCCTTTCAGACATGCGAGAGAAATACTCGACTTAAGGGATAAAGTTTTAACCCAACAACAATGACGGATTTACTTGTTTTAACAGTTATGGTTTTTACACTTGGAGTGCTTTTTATACTGACAATGCTGAATGTTTTGCATCAGCATAAGAATAAAGCGGAAGCGGCATGGAACGAACTTGATAAACAGTTGATTATAAGAAGAGATACGATCCCCTGCTTACTTGAAAGCGCACGAATAAAAGATCCGAGATGGGATAATTTAAAAAATATGCGTACCGAGTTGTTGAACAATCAAATTGATAAATCGCATAGACTCGAACTTGAACTTAAACTCGGCAATGCAATCGAGGCACTCATTGCCACTGCCAACGAATATGAAAATATACATAAGGATACTGTTTTTCTTGAGGCCTCAAAGGACCTTAAGCGCGATACGGCTGTTGAAATTAAGAAGGCTTACGATAAGTGGCTCGTTTATTCAGGTGAATATAATGACAAACGGAAGAAATTTCCTTATATTGTTGCGGCGAAATTGATGAGGTAGAGAGAGGACCTAGTAAGATAGTGAACTAGTAAAGAGGGGATGAAGAAAGAGAAGGTCGGTATTCCGTATTCTGTATTCGGTATTCATGAAATATCACATTGCGACATTTGGATGTCAGATGAATTATTCGGATAGCGAAAGGCTACGAACTCTTTTGGAGGCTTGGGGATTTATTTGCGCAAAGTCGATGGAGAAAGCTGATTTGATTGTTTTCAATTCCTGTTCGGTGAAGCAAAAAGCGGAAGATAAGGTTTATGGACAAATTGCGAACACCAGAATACTTAGAAAGAAAAATCCGGAAATTGTTACCGTGTTGATGGGATGCATGGTTCAAAAAGGCAGGAAGTTTACAAAGGAGTTTTTCTCCGAAAAACAACTTAATTTAGAGGGGCGAAGGTCGAAAACTCCCTCCGCCCTGGTTGATATCGCGTGTAAAACAGATGATATGGGAAGCTTATATAATCGTCTTCGCGTTTTAAGACCGAAATGGAAATTGAAAAAATTCGATTCGAAAGGAAGTATCGAAAATTATTTCGAAATTAATCCCAAATTAACTAGCGATTTTCAAGCGTTTGTACCAATCATGACAGGTTGCGATAAATTTTGTACCTATTGTATCGTCCCCTATTCTCGCGGTCGCGAAAAAAGCAGACCGTTTGAAGAAGTTGTTGCCGAGTGTCGCAAACTGGTGGATGGAGGAGTGAAAGAAATCACGCTTCTTGGACAGACTGTGGATTCTTATGGCAGGGCGAAAGCAAAACGGACGCCCTCTTCTTCCGATGATGAAATTCCTTTTACGAAATTATTGCGCGAACTTGATAAATTGCATGTGGCTGGTCTTACCCGTCTTCGTTTCACATCTCCTCACCCAAAAGATTTCTCTGATGATCTAATTAAAGCAATTGCAACTCTCAAAACAACCTGCCCGTACATCCACTTGCCGGTTCAGTCCGGTTCCAATTCTTGCTTGAGAAGAATGAACAGGCCTTACACACGCGAAAAATATATTTCTATTATTAAAAGGATTCGTGCCGCAATACCTAATTGTGCGATTTCAACAGATATAATTGTCGGCTTTTGCGGTGAAACCGAGAAGGAGTTCGAGGATACCTGCGCTATGTATGAAGAGATTGGTTTTGATATGGCTTATTTATCCAGATATTCGCCGCGCAAAGGCACATATGCCGCGAAAAAGATGAAGGATAATGTGACGGGGGCGATTAAGGCAAGAAGATGGCACAAGTTAAATGCGATTCTGAAAAAATATGCGCTTAAAAACAATGAAAGGTTTGTCGGACGTGAAGTGGAAGTGCTGATTGAGAAGCAAACTAAAGATGAGCTTGTTGGACGGAGTAAAGAATTTAAGGAAGTTCATGTGGAAAAGTTCCTTAAGTCTAAAAAATGGACTGGAAAAGTTGTTAATGTTAAAATTACGCGCGTGCGCGAATGGGAACTTTATGGATTTTTAACAAAATAAAACACATGCAAAAAACGCAAAAGTTCATTGCGATCTTCTTTTTAATCATGATGGTTTCAGGTTGTGGCGATACATTAAATGAAGGTGGAGATAGCCTTGTCTCTCTCGAAAAAGTTGTTTCAATTACGCCCGATGATCAGTATCAATACGGTGCTTTTTGTCGCGTGAATTATGTATCAGGTAAGGATGAATTTTTGGTTACTTTTGGAGGTGCAAATAGAAATGTCCAAGAACAGTATATTGATTATAATTCCGATGATATGCCTGGTGGCGCCGAGGGTGGCAACGGATATTCATACAAGTTTTATTCAGTCGATGATTTCGAATATACCGGAGAGACCGGTATCCTAAATGATTCTGGCGGGGATGCTGCTTTTGTTATGGTTGACGATGAATATTTCTATTCACTGGGCGGACATGGCGGTGAAATAGAATGGGTGATCAATAAATATGACGCGTCTACTCTGGAAGAGGTTGATAATGTCGATATAGATTTAGCAGAAGGCGAAATTACAAGCGACCAGATGTTGGCTTATGCAAACGGTTATTTAATTGCCAGTTCGCTTTATGATACAAATTTGGCTTTAGGAGGAGATAGGAGTTCCGGATCTGCAACTGATGATTCCGGTGCAACGCATAATCATGTTTATGATACGGATTTAAATTTGATTGATTATTTTATTCTAGACGATACCCCGCATAGCAATGGAGGATACGTCGTTTTTCAAAATGGCGTTTATAATTACATAACATCAACTGCATTTTTCGGGGACTTAATTGTTATGCAATATGACGAGGATTGGAATTATTTGGGGGTAAAAAATCTTGGCGTTTACGGACAATGGGCGCAAGGAGCTTTGTATGATGAAGAAACTGAATATTTTTATGTCGCTTATAACGAGCTTAATAAATTCGGGGAAGATTCTTATAATCCGAGAGGAATCAGTCTTGGAATTTATGACAAGAACTGGAACCTTGTGGAAACCGTAGAGGTTACAAAAGAAGTACAAGAAGACGGCACGAAAGAAGGTCGTCCTTCCGTTGTTTTGTATGACGGGAAGCTCTATGTTTCATATGATGTATCTCCTGCTGATACAGATCAGGATTGGCAGTGCGAAGTGAGCATTTATGATGTAACTGTGAACTTGTAACTTACAACTGACAACTTCTGTGACCTGCCTAGCTGTCTGTGTCTTGCCATCTACCCTATCACCGCCTTTATCCTCCTTACCCCGGCACTTGAAGACTCTTCTTTGAGTATCTTGAATTTGCCCAACTCTCCGGTTCTTTTCGCATGAGGTCCTCCGCAAATTTCCTTCGAGAAATCTCCCATTGTATAGACCTTGACTCTTTCGCCATATTTTTCACCAAAAATTCCCATCGCGCCGCTCGCTTTTGCCTCATCAATCGCAACCTCATCACAAGAAATCGGAATATCAGCTTGTATCTGAGCATTAACGATTTTCTCAACTTCAGCTTTCTGTTCGTCTGTCATTTTTTCGCCATGTGAGAAGTCGAATCGCAATCTTTCTGCCGTAATATTGCTGCCTTTTTGATAAACATGATCGCCCAAGACAATCCTAAGAGCCGCAAGCAACATATGAGTTGCCGTATGTAATCGCGCAGTTGCCTCGCTGTTGTCCTGCAAGCCTCCTTTGAACTTGGCTTCGGCTCCGCATCGCGACAACTGCTGATGCTTCTCAAAAGCCTCGCAGAAGCCCTTCTCATCGACTGCAAGATTATGCTCTCGAGCAAGATCCTTGGTCATTTCGAGAGGGAACCCGTAAGTGTCATATAATTTAAAAGCCATCCTGCCACTAATCACGCGCGATTCACCTTTGGCCAAATGTGGCAAAATTTTCTCGAACTCTTTTTCTCCATGTGAAAGAGTCTTCGCGAACTGTTCCTCCTCTTTTTTGAGAGCCGAAATTATGAAGTCATGTTTCTCTTTTAACTCACCATAATAATTTCCATAAATTTCAATAAATTTTTCGGCAATCTCAGCGATAATACTCTGTGTAATTCCGATTTTTTTCATAAAACGAACAGCTCTTCTAATAAGCCTTCGCAAAACATAACCCTGGTCTGTATTGGAAGGAGTGACCCCTTTTCGATCGCCCAAAATAAACACAGCCGCTCGCATATGATCTGCGATAATTCTTCGTGCAACAACATCATCAACTGATGCCATGTTGTCGAGCAAATCCATCACCGGCTTAAACAATTCCGTCTCATAATGCGAAGAAACACCTTGCAGTAAAATTGTCGCACGCTCAAGTCCCAAACCGGTATCGACATTTCTCGTCTGTAATTCTGTAATTCTGCCTTCTGCAGTCTTCTCGTATTGCATGAAAACATCATTCCAAATTTCAACATATTTTCCGCATTTACAAGCAACGCCCATGCGCGAACACTCATCGCAAGGTTCCGAACCGGTATCATAAAACATCTCGCTATCAGGTCCACAAGGACCTGTCTGTCCGGCAGGTCCCCACCAGTTTTCTTTTTTGCCATAAAACCAAATTCGTTTAGGACCGGGTCCTTCCGATTCAGCACGAACGAAACCAAGAGCCTCCCATTCGTGAGCCGCTTCCTCATCTTTCGGTGCATCTTTATCTCCTATAAAACAGCTTACATTAAGCAAATCAGGATCAATTCCAAGTCCGATTTCTTTATCGGTCAAAAACTCATAACTCATTTGTATCGCCTCTTTTTTAAAATAATCGCCAAGACTCCAATTTCCCATCATCTCAAAAAGTGTGCAGTGCGTGGCATCTCCGACCTCGTCGATATCGTCGGTTCTGACGCATTTCTGGCAGTCGACCAATCGTTTACCGAGCGGATGCGTCTCGCCCATAAGATAAGGCACGAGCGGATGCATTCCGGCGGTCGTGAACAGTACGGTCGGATCGTTTTCAGGTATGAGTGAAGCTCCGGCAACCTCTTTGTGAGGATATTTTGAGTGATTAAGGAAAAAATTTATGTATTTCTGACGTATTTCGGAGGCTTTCATGATGGTCATTATTAAAATATGGAGTTGGCGATTCTCCTCGGGGAGAAAACCAAAAATAATTTACTGTAAAATCGTTAAAACGGCAACCACGGCAAGTATATTCCTCATGCCAACTTCTGCTGTCTGTGTCTTGCTGTCTGCTCCTTACCCTAGTACATCTTTATCCCAGGCAACATCTTCCATTCTTTAAATAACTCAGTCGCCTCTTTTGCCATTACTCCCGCAACAGTCTTAATCTTCCTCTTCCCGGGCAAGCGCTTAATTTCATCATAAATAAACTGATCGTCGAACCCTATTTTGGCCGCATCGCCACGCGAATTTCCGAAATATAAAGCCTTAGGTCTTGCCCAATAAATCGCACC
>JBAYGX010000037.1:0-12529 GCA_041666465.1 Candidatus Altimarinota bacterium | reverse complement strand
CAGAGCGGATTTTATGCTTTTTATGATGGATTTAGCACAAGCGGAGCTACAGATGTAGCCAGTTATATTGAAGGTCGTATTAAAAGCGATGCTGAGAAATGTGGCGTCCCTCAAAAAACGGATGAAATCAAAGCCCTGGCTAAACAATCCGGAAATTACGAAGAGACTTATTTGAGCATGCTTGAGAAGTTAACATTTATCGATACTGTTAATCCGATACCAGCCGTCGATCCAAGTCTTGATGTGCAAGTTACGAGCCTGGAAGCGAAAGCCGAAAGCCAATGGAGTGCCGGTGATACAGTCGGATATCAAGCTACAATCGGTCAGCTTACAACCCTTACAAACAGCCCGTCTTATTCCGGCAGACAGAGTGCTTATAAAGAGTATTTGAGAGGTTCGTTTATTAAGATGATGAACATGCCCGCAAGTGGCGGACAACCGACAAAAGATATTTTCAGACAAGCCTTATCTGGTATGGAGAAATATGATGGTACAACTTGGGAGAAAAGTGATGCCGGTTTGTATGGCAAGGTTGTTGAAATGGATAGGAGTTTCCATACAAGCGGTGTTCATCCAAGCCAGATTCAGGCCGGGTATGATGTGACGAAATTTATGAACGGACGATATACGGCTCTCGTACAGATGGAAAGTGCGAGCGGACTTAATGCTTATCAGAAGATTTCCGAAGTTGAAAGTTTCATGAAGCTTGAACAAACATTCCTTACAACAAAGAAAACTTTCTGGGACGGAGTTAATCAGATAGCATCTCTTAGCGAAACTGAAAAAACGAAGATCGGCACAACCGAACAGAGTATTCACGAGGTACTTTTCTTCTTAAAAGATGAAGATAGTAAAGATATTGATGAAGCTCAAAAAGCCGATTTGTACAGAAGTACATTGATGGACTTGGTTTTGAACAAACTAAAAAGCGGAGATAAAGATATAGATGCCGATGATGTAAAGGATTGGATTGTAGAAAAAGCGGATGATAAAAACATATCTCTTGACAAGGGCAGCATAAATGTTCTATAGTAAATTCCTTTAATTTTAAGGAATTCGCTATATGACTACACCTTTAACTTTGAATGACGAACAGGATGGTGGTTTTGATTGTAATGCATGGTTTGCAAATGGAGATCAGGCTAGGGAGTATGCAGAATCCATTCCGACCTCTCTTATTGATCAGATGCGAGAAATTCTTGATCGTATTAGACAAACTCCTTCCGCCATTGGAGAGTCCATTCCAGTGTTAAAAGTCCTTATCAATTCCCATCCTACTTTGGTAAGTTTATATGCTCGAGCCAATGTTGCATTGCTTGGATTGATGATAGTACCGGCGATTAGTTAAGCAGGTGTTTATGGTCATGGTGACGGCGGAAAGAGTCCCTCACCAAGTGCGCCTATAACACCTGACGCGACAACTATCATAAGCACTCATGGGGATATGGGTTATTTGGCTCACTCTATTCCTCAAGTAGCAATTCAGAATATAACGACGCTGGTTCTGGATTATATGGTTAATGATGAATGGAAATATGGTAAAGCTGCTGAAATTGCGATTGTGGTTACCGCTCTTGTTATTTCAACATTAACGGCTACAGGAGCTACCTATGCATTCGGTAATAATGCATATCTTCCTTACAGTTTAATAAACGGTGGAGTACAACTTGCAACATATTTACTTTCACAATTATTACCGGATTATAGAAAACCAGCTTATACTGGCGCTAATATTGCCATCACCCAAGGATTAGTCCCTTGGATAGGTGGCCAATTCTAGTTTGACAAGTTAGCCTTTTCGACTTATAATTCCGCCCTTTTATTTATTATAAGATGTGCGGAAAAGTATTATATTTATTCATTTCTTTTACCTTACAGTTAAGCCTTTTTAGTGTTCCTATTGCGAACGGCTATTTTGATGGAATAATTGAGCCTAATAGATTGGAAACCGTTCAACCGTCAGGCAAATACGGGATGGAGTCCGGTGCGCATTATGCAAGCTCCGTGAATATTCAAGGCTTGGCCGAGGTTTCCGATGTTTCTTCTTGTCTTGATATCGTAAATAATGTTTTGGACACACTTCCAAGTGAACACTCAATGGCTGTTGAGAATTTAAGTTTAGTTTTTGATGAAGTAGCAAAAAGAGGTCAAGGCGGAGGCAATACCGTAAAAGTAAGATGTGTTAATGTTTCCGAAGACGAACTGGTTTCGGTTTTGATTCATGAAGTTGGACATGTGGTGGATACCGGGTTGATAGATGCGAATGATGGTTCCGATTCAACTTTCACGGACGGTGATTATCCGGTTTCTTCCGATGACAAGAGTGTCGATTTTTATTCGGTTTCCTGGATTGCAAATAACGAATTTCAGGCTTCGACCAGTTCTTATTCGTTTGTCAGTGAGTATGCGATGACAGATCCTTTTGAGGATTTTGCGGAAAGTTATTTATATTATGTTTTGCACGGCGAATCTTTCAGAAGATTAGCTCTTGTAAATTCACAGATTGATGCCAAGTATGATTTTTTGCGCGATTATGTTTTCGACGGAGTTGAATACGGAGGGTTCGATTGGTATACTGCTCCCCTATTCGACAGACCATATGATTCGACATTGTTGCCTTATGATTTGGAGGGGTTTTTGGAATAGGAAGTTAGGCTTTGGTTTTTACTTGGCACTGTTTTGAATTTGCTTTAGAATGCCTGCCGATGGCTGGGAGTCCCGCAATGCGGGACGAACAGCCCAAATAACATGGTGGGTGTAGCTCAGTTGGTTAGAGCGCGAGGTTGTGGTCCTTGAGGTCATGGGTTCGACCCCCATCACCCACCCCACAGGCCGGAAGCGAAGCGTACGGCCTCTTTATCTTATTAGCCGTTTTGCGAAGCGATCCTAGCGCTCTTTTTTATTATAAGTTGTTTTGCGTCAGCGAAACTCCAATCAGGTTCGAACATTGCTCAATCAGTCTGATTTAGGCTTGGAGAAACCGTTTTCAAATGTAAGGCTATCACTCATCAATACCTCTCGGTATTTGCATTTCGCAATGTATTATTGGTGACTTCTCACTACCTGTTAATGATACAGAACAGAGTACCATTATACCGCTTTCTTTTAATATTTCTGCAGACAAATATTTCGCCAATATGTCTCTCCATATTATTTCGATATAATAAAATCTGTCTTCCATAATAACATTACCTATAACAGTAGCAGTTATATCTGGTACTTCTATAATAATGTTTCTACAGCCTTCTGTTAAAAGTCGAATTACTGTTTCTAACATTCTATTCAAACACACCAACCATCTTTTACTCCCCTGCTCAATTTCAAATATAATTACTGGTTCTCCATTAATTGTGCATGGAGGCACATTCACTTCACCACGATCTAGCGCTTCATTTAAACCTACTGTTCTTAAATATGCAGCATGAAGAGTTGCTTGATTTTCATCTCTAAGAGGGTCAAGATCCTCACTTTGCGGTTTACCCATTAGCTAGTTTATTTATTAAGGCAGTATTTAAGCACGACTATCGGCGGATATCAACCATTTGTAAGGGTTCATTATCTATCGACCACCCACCTATAATGCCCCGTAATCTCCGTCGGCCAATTTAACAAATAATCATTTTCTTTCACTCCGTATCCGTAATTGTGAATTATAAGCGGTACGCCGTCGTCTCTTCTCTCATCCGAAACTATCGCGATATGCCATAGTCCACCTTCTATTTGATCAAACGACACGATATCTCCGCCCTGCCATTCCGCAAGATTTTCTTCATCCCAAGGGATAACTTCGATAGTTAAACTTTCCGCATATTTTTCCAGAAAAACTTTTATGTTCCGAACCCGTCTGAAATTAATATTGGTATCCGGTGCCGGATCTTGCGTGTAATCTTCCGGGTAAAGCGCCATATCCGCATCAAGCATCTCTTTCAAATCATATCCCGCTTCCTCAAGCGCTCTCCAAATAACATCCGCGCAAACGCCGCTGTTTTCCGGCGGGTACGCATCTTGATAATAACCGGTATCATATTCCGTAACTACTCCGATTTGAGCCCTCGCACCTTCCATTATATCCGTATAATCGTCCAGTCCGTCACTGTCTTTATCAACGGAACTGGTTATTTTTTCATCTATTTCCAGTCTCTCGTTATCCGGTACCACAAGCCAAAACGAACCAAGTGCCGAAACAACCAACATCATTACAATCAATAACTTGTTTTTCATTTATTCCTTTTTAGAAGTATTATAAATATAACATGTAACGTTCCTTTCGCCCTGATGAAATTTTTCACAAAAAAATCAGCCGAACTTGTTTTCCTAGTCCTTTATGAGGGCGTGTTGGGAGGTATTGAAATTCTTCTTGGATTGGCTTTCCTTATAAACACGTATTTCCTCAACCATTCCGATACAAGCCAAATCCTGGAAAAAGTCATCCAAAGAGAATTGGCCGAGGATCCTCAGGACTTTCTTGCCAATTGGACTCTTGATAATCATTTTCATATTACTGGATATATCGGATTTGCAATCGCTGCGGTTGGTTTCGTCAAAATACTTATAACAATCGGTCTGATTACTCGCTCGGAAAAGATGAGAATAATTTCAATATTCCTCCTCGCTGTTATATCCGGAATCGGTATTTATGAAATAGCGGCAAAATTTTCAGTAATAAAACTCGTATTGCTTTCAATAGACTTGGTCATGCTTCACTACTTTATCTTTCTGGCACATAAGCATTTTGATGAGAGATCGCTTCGCGACTAAATCTTCAATTCCGGCAAAACCTCTTTCTTCACATCTTTCGATGCTTTGTTGATTTTCACCATAACACTTCTCAAGACCGCAGCCGTGAAATCCCACATGTCATCATAATCGTGCTCAAGTCCATGCATGGTGAAATAATCCCTCAAAGTAAATGCCGCCAACTGCACAACAGGAGCTTTTATTTTCTTTTCCGAATCCAAAACCGTCCCCAAAGTCTTGTGAGGATTCATAAGTCCGGCCGCCAGAATCATCTCTCCCCACTCATTAAGTTCATCTCTTATTTTTGGTGATAAAATTTCTTCTTCTTCGAGATCTTCCATCTCTTTTTCTCTTTTCTTGAAAATCTTCCTTTCATCCTTTGTAAGATCAACTTTTTCACCTTCAATCATCTTTTGTTCCGGATCTTCATAATTTTTAAGCATTAAATCTTCTCCAGCCTCTTTCTTGATATCTTCTCGACTCAAAATCAATATGGCAAGTATGAAACCCGCAGGAATGTTCTCTGCCAGAAGTTGAACTATCAATGCCAATACCCCTGAAGTCGCACCTCCTCCGCTCTGAATGAGTTTAACAAGCAAATTCGCAAGTTTATCCTCTTTTTTCTTCTGTTTACCTTCCTCCTTTTGAATCGCCTTTATCGCGGCCGAAGCTTTCCTCATCTGTTCGCGGAGTTTTTCAACCGCCTCCGCACTGGCACCACCTTCACTGCTTTCCGAACCCGCCAACTCTAAATCCGACATAAGTTATGTATTTTAGTGTTTGTGAGGTGATTATAACATTGAGAATACTGAATTGCGAATTACAAAAAAGCCCCTCGGAATCCGAGAGGCTTAAAATTTCAAAATTACAAAGGACTAAATCACGCTCACAATCGTATTCTTGAATATTCTCCTGTCATATTTCATCTGTTTCTTCTCTTGAAACTCAACCTTGCCATCTTTAAGTGCAAAAAGAGTGAAATCAACACCAACTCCGACATTTTTACCCGGATGAACCTTGGTTCCTTTTTGTCGTACAAGGATTGAGCCTGCAGTAACAGTTTCCCCACCGAATGCCTTTATACCCAACCGCTTAGCATTTGAGTCTCGTCCGTTTCTACTGGATCCACCAGCTTTCTTATGTGACATATTCTAGATAATT
Organism: Candidatus Altimarinota bacterium; assembly: GCA_041666465.1. Taxonomy (GTDB): domain Bacteria; phylum Patescibacteriota; class Gracilibacteria; order UBA1369; family UBA12470; genus XYC2-FULL-41-22. The sequence goes on along the minus strand of JBAYGX010000037.1, from coordinate 6,631 downwards.
AAAATTGAAGAGGAGATTAAACCGCGGAGATGTTATATGATATTCACGGATTTGGCAAGCGATTTTTCAAGGTTATGTCATTTTTGCATATTTGTGTATGCTATGCGTCAAATCGGCATACGAGTCAAGCTCTTATCTGTTGCGCACGCTATATTCGGTTCCCCGTCTGATTGAATGAATCCTGATTTTCAGGTATAATTTACAGATGGCTCAAAACAAACGAAAACTAGCATTTCTATTAACCGGCGTACTTTTGTTTTCTTTATTGCTTACACCTCTGGTGTTTGCGGAAGAAACAGAAAGTGCAACCGGAGAAGTCTCGACCGACTCAACAGAGGAAACTCCGGAAGTTGACGATGCGACGATCCGTTCCGCTTATCTTATTTTGAAACTGCAAAGCCAGCTTTCGCAAAAAACAACCGAATACAATCAGATTCAAGATCAAATCGATAATACTCAAGATGAGCTTGTCACAACACGAGACGATATAGATTCCCTACAGGATCAAATAGATAACCTCGACTCTCTTATAGATGAATCGGAAGCCAAAATTGAAAGTGTCACTTCTCAAATAGGAGAGGCCGAGACGGATATATCCGACATCATGGAGGAGATTGATATGCGCGAACTTCAGATTCAAGATCAAGAGGATTCTCTCGCGGAAATCATGACGGTTTTATATGTAAAAAAGAATACTTATTACGGAGATTCCGACCAGTTCAGCACCCTTAAGCTTCTTATAGCCGAGGGTAGCGTTTCAGATGTCACTCAGAATATGGTTTATCTCGATATACTTGAACAAACTTCTCAAGATATTTTTGAGGCCCTAAAACAAAATAAAAACGATCTTGCCGATAGGCAGATTGATTTGGAAGAAAAGAAAACAATTTTAGAGTCGCTTCAAGATGAGCTTTTTACGGAAAATGAGAATTTAAATACGGAAAAGACCGCTAAAGAGACACTACTCGATGAAACGCAAGGCAAGGAGGATATTTACCAGGAACTTCTGGTCTTGTCCAAACAGCAACAAGACGAGGTTGCAACCGAGATGGAGGATCTGAAGACGAATATCGATCTCCTGCAAGGCAAAATCGATTCCAATGGACAAACACTTACCGATGAGCAGTTAGACGAGATTATGCAGATTAAGGCTGAATCCTTAGCGGAGAATGGGGTTTATGGCTCTTCCGAATTTTTGCAATTGGATTGGCCGGTTGACCCTTCCGGAAAAGGTTTATCGGCTTATTTCGAGGATCCCGGCTATGTTTCGGCATTTGGAGTAGATCATCATGCAATAGATATCCCTATCCCACAGGGGACTCCACTCGAGGCACCGGCAGACGGGGTTGTTTATAAGGTTCAATATGATGAAGAGAGCATCGGTTATGCGTACATCATGATTGCTCATAGGAAAGGAGTTGTAACCGTTTACGGCCATGTTTCCGCCGTAGCTGTCAGCGAGGGAGATTATGTTTATAGAGGTCAAATTATAGGTCTTACCGGAGGTATGCCGGGATCTATTGGCGCGGGATTGCGAACAACCGGATCACATTTGCATTTCGAAGTTTGGCAGGATGGAATTCTGGTCGATCCTTTGGACTATTTGGATATATCTGTAATCCCGATTGACACCTTGCGAGATGACTATTTGGAGAGGTTGCAAAATGCGGTTGAAGAAGAGATGAGCGAGATAGAAAGCACTCTTGAAGAGATGTATTAAAATTTTATGGGAATAAATCTTCTACAATCCATATTTATGCTCCTCGGGGGGCTTGGATTGTTTATTTTTGGTATCGAAATGAATGCGGAAGGGCTCCAGAAAATCGCCGGTTCGCAGATGAAAAAACTTATGGCGAAAGCTACCAGAAACAGATTCACAGGCGCTCTTGTTGGCGCATTAACAACTGCAATCCTACAAAGCAGTTCCTTTACGACACTTATGATTGCGGGACTTGTGAATGCAAATGTTTTAAATATAACTCAAGCTGCAAGTCTAATTATAGGTGCGAATGTCGGAACAACTATAACGGCTCAAATAATCGCCTTCAAAATATCGTCTTTCGCTTTGCCTATGATAGCTCTTGGTGTTTTCTTAAAATTTTTCACGAAAAGCGAAAGAAAAATTTTTATCGGAGATATTATAACCGGTATAGGAATGCTGTTTTTGGGACTAAATCTTATGCAGGAAGCTTTTTTGCCATTAAGTAGCAGTCTTCAATTTCAAACATTCTTATCGAATATAAGTGATAATTTCTGGATGTCGATTCTTTCAGGATTCTTGCTTGCCGCATTAACACAATCCAGTTCGGCAAGTATAGGTGTAATTATGGCGCTTGCGTCAACCGGCATGCTTGAATTTGAGTCTAGTATTGCGATGGTTTTGGGCGCGAATGTCGGGACAACATTAACTACAATTATTGCTTCAATGAAAATGAATTACATAGCAAAACGAGCTGCAATGTTACATATCCTTTTCAATATTGGAGGTGTTTTGATGGTTATACCTTTTTTCAAACTATTCTTTTTTCTTGTTTCAAAAACAATTTCCGATCCTACAAACATATTGAGAGGCATCGCCAATGCGCACACGCTTTTCAACATCATCACGATGTGCATTTTTCTTGTTTTGTTACCGTGGCTTGTTCGCACCGTATCTTTTATTGTCCCCAAGAAGAAGACATCTTCTTTTGGCACGCCAGCTTTTTTACAAGGATATTTAAAAGCTCCGGATATCGCGCTTATGCATGTTAAAATCGCCTGCGTGGATATGCTCAAGTTAACTCAAACCACCCTTGAGTTTTTATCACGATATATAACTGGCGAAGAAAAATATGAAGGGAAAATTCTTGATAACGAATATAAAATAAATACTTATCGCAATAAGACCTCAAATTATTTGGCAAAAATTGCCGGCAGAAATTTAACACAATCTCAAGCACAATCTGTTCCGGTTCTACTTCATATAGTAAACGACATCGAAACAATCGGCGATCAGCTCAAGGAAATGGCGCTTGAGATAAAACATATGCGAGAAAAGAAATTGCGGTTTAGCCGACAGGACATCCTCCAAATAATTGGATTGTGCCGCGATACGAACACTCATCTTAATAAATTAATTTCTCTCCTTGGAAAATCTTCGAGAAATCATGTTATAGCCCTTGAAGAAGAACTTATAAATTTCAGACGCGACAAACTGGATCAATTAAAACCAAAAAGCTCGCATTTCAGATTTATACTGAGATCTTTTCACAATATTACGAGGAAAGCGGTGAATTTGCTGGTAATGACGAGGGAAGTGTGAAGAAGTGACATAGTCGAAGATGTTAAATACGAAGTTTTCGCGTAAAAGATGTAAGCATTTTTTGGACTTCATCAATATTGTTTTTTATATCAGCGAAATCAATATTTTTATATAATTTTTCAGCAATAATAATATGAGTTTCCAGCTCTGCGACAGATCCACTCGAAACTGCAAGAAAATATTTATATTGTCCTGTACTTCTCCTTTTGTAGCCTTCGGCAATATTTGCAGGTATCGAAATTGCAGATCTCTTTATTTGAGATGTTAAAATATAAGTTTCATCCTTAGGGAACTTTTCTGTAATCAAATAAATCTTCTCAACAAGAGAAATAGATTTTTGCCAAACCAAAAGTTCCTTAAAAGATTGTGCGTACATATCCCAAGAAATAGCACGACAACATTAAATTTTTATGAAAAACCACTCTCTCTTCACTATGTCACTATGTCACTTCCCATACTTCCTCCTACTTCTCCAATACCTCTTTGTACTCCAATTTATATATATGCAGAAAAGTCAGTGCCAATATCAATGCGAAAGGGCCGAGAATAATACCTTTGAATCCCGCCGTAAAAAGACTTCCCAAAATCACAAAGAAGGTAAGAAGCGGATACATGTGAGCTTTTCCACCTATAAGATAAGGCTTAACTATATTGTCGACCGTTGAAATCACGGCAATCGCCCATATCGCCAAGAAAATCCCGGCAACCCAGTGTCCGCTAAGCAATAAAAATATAACCATTGGAATCCAGACAACGGTAGTGCCAAGATAAGGTATTATAGAGAAAAATGCGGTTATCGTGCCCCAAAAAACAACATTATCTATACCCGCTATCGCGTATCCCACTCCGGCAACAAGCCCTTGCATAACAGCCGCTCCGAATATGCCGTATATTATTGCTTTGCTTATAATTGCCAACTGTTCAAAAAGCACTTTTTGATATCTGTTTGGTAGCGGCATTATGCTTTTTATATACCTGATTATCCGATCTCCATCTTTCAAAAAATAAAATATCGAGAGTATCATTACAAACAAATGCACAAGCAGAACGGAAACTTTTTTCGCTATACTTGTTGTTCCCGAAACTATTTTCGTCCCCAGTGTTTGTGTCGCGGAAGAAAGAGCGTCAACGAGATCGCCTCGTGTTATCGGTGAATATTTTTCCATTTTATCCAAATAATCCCCAACCACACTATCCCTGACCATTTCAGGCAAAAGATGGATATCTTCTATTTGATATGTTGAAATCCTGGTATCTATTGCCGATATCGCCGTAATGGTTTGAGCTGAAATAAGTGATATCAACATTGAAACTATCCCTATCGCAACCGTAAGAATTATTATTGTACTTAAGAGAGCGCCGAGCCATTTAACTTTTCCTTTAAAAAGTTTATGCCATAATTTCTGTAAAGGACCTACAGCCGAGGCCAAAATCGCCGCCATTATAATCGTCACTATGAATGGAGAAACGATATAAACTATAAAACATAACAATAAAACTATTACACTAATCAAAAAATACTTGGACAAACTGCCAATTACCAAGCTGTCTTCCGCGTTTTTGGAAGTACGCAATTTCTCCAGATTTGTTTTGTGTTTTACCATTTTGTTTTTGTTTATTTTACGATTGATATGTTAGCATATCGACAACATAATCATCAACAAATATGAAAAAACTTCTATCTATCATTTTAATCTCAATCTTTATGTTTGGACTTTTTGGATGCGACACGAAAAAATTCGATCAAACTGCGATGCCTGTTAGCGGAGACACTATCGCGACCATAACTACAAATATGGGAGTTATTAAGATTAAGTTCTTCGCGGACTTAGCTCCTGAAATAGTCAAGAACTTCACAACTTTGGCCGGAGAAGGTTATTATGACGGACTTATTTTCCACAGAATTATTGAAGGTTTCATGATTCAGGGCGGCGATCCGAAGGGCAACGGAACAGGTGGGCATAGCTACAAGGGCGAAGACACGAAGCTTGATGACGAGATTGCTCCGGAGTTGTCGCATATAAGAGGAGCTGTTTCAATGGCGAATAGTGGTCCTAACACGAACGGAAGTCAGTTTTTCATAGTTCATAAAGATTCCACTTTTTTGGATGGCGGTTATTCGATTTTCGCACAGGTTTATGAAGGGATGGATGTTGTTGATGCAATTGCCTCAGTGGAAGTTGATGAGAATGATAAACCGTTGACTGATGTTGTGATAGAGAAGGTAGAAGTTGGAGAAGTGACAGAGTGACATAGTTAAGAAAATTCTCTTCAAGTTGTAAGTTGTAAGCTATTAGTCCCATGAAAATTGCAATAATAGGTGCGGGAGCGGCAGGAATGATGGCTGCCGCAACAATAAGTGAAAAACGGAGTGATGCGGAGGTTTTTTTGATAGAAAAAAATCCCGAGGCTGGCAAGAAAGTTATGATGACCGGAGGTGGAAGGTGCAATGTAACAACAGGATATACGGATATGAGTTTTATTTTGAGTCGCTATCCGCGCGGAGGGAAATTTTTGAATTTTGCAATGAGAAATTTCACGCCAGATCAGGTCCGCATTTTTTTTGAAAGCAATGGTGTTCCGCTTAAAGTTGAAGATGATATGAGAGTTTTCCCTGTTTCCGATAACAGCCGAGATATTGTGGATGTTTTTGACAAAATCGTGACTCGTAATAGTAATGTCCATGTGATTTTGAGTCGACCCGTGAAAACTGTTTCAAAGGAAGTAGGCTACCGGCTGGATTGTGGAGGATTAAAAATCGAAGTCGATAAACTTATTTTAACAACCGGTGGGAAAGCCGACGATGGTTATTCTTTCGCCAAGTCTCTAGGTCACCATATAACACCTCTTGCGCCAAGCTTGAGTGCTTTTATCATAAAAGAAGATTGGATAAAAAAACTTTCTGGAGTTTCAATCGAAAAAGCTTCCTTGAAAATTGTAAGTAGCAAAAAGCATGAATTCACGGGACCTTTTGTTTTCACTCATACCGGTATGAGCGGACCTGCCGTTCTTGCGATGTCGTCTCTGATGGCTTTTGAAGATATAAGTGAAACCAAGCCCGCAAAATTGCTTATTGATATGGTGCCGGATCTCCCCTATCCGATTTTTGAAGAAAAGTTCAAAAAAGAGGTTAGCGATAATCCGAAAAAACTTTTCAGAAAAACTGTTGCTTCGTTTATGCCAAAATCACTCGCTGACATATTATGTGCGAGAGAATACTTGGAGAAAAAAAACAACGCCGAGGTAAGTAAAAGCGGGCTCAACAAAATGATCGAGTTTATCAAACATATACCTTTAACCCTTATAGGACGGGTACCTGGTGAAGAGTTT
>JBAYGX010000036.1:0-12702 GCA_041666465.1 Candidatus Altimarinota bacterium | reverse complement strand
CTATTTCAATATATGGAGCGTAAATGTTTTTGTAAGTGAGATCTCTGTATGAAGTAGCCATATCTTCTTCATTTAAGTACATCGGGGCTGCGAATCCTCCCCATAGAATCGTTAATTTCGCGGCTTCTCCCTTTGTTATTTCTTTCTCGGGATTAAATGTTTTATTTGTACTTGTTACCTTTATAAGACCGAGTTCAGCCGCTTTGTTTGCATATGGTGCGAACCATTCATCTCCGGTGATGTCCGTGAAGTGGTTTTCTCCCGATGCGTCTTCCGGTTTGAAACCGGCATCGGCAAGAAGCATTTTGAAAAATTCACATCTTTTTATTGAAGTGTCTGGATTGAATGTTTCGTTTGTTGAAATCGATCCGTTGCTTTCCAAATAATTGATTGCTTCGTAATAAGCATTTTCTTCGGTTACATCTGTGAAGCTTGCGAATGATTGCAATGGTGCAATTAATGAAATGATAATTGCCAATAAGCAGATTTTTTTCATGTAGTATTTATTAATGTTAGGCATACGAGTTTTTTTTATACCTTAAATGTTTCCGTTTTACAAATCAGCTGTTATAATCTCTCTCGTAAATTAAAACAAAATTATGACAGAAAGTTTTGAGGTTGGAGATGCGCCAAAGAGGATTAACTGGTCGCTTTTTACCAGGTTTTTGGTGTTTTTTATCGTTTCCGGAGCTGTTTTCTCGATTTTTTTATGGGTTGTTTTTTTGAAGTCCGTTTTGGTTGATACTTCCTTGAAATCCGAAGTTGTCGTTTATCAAAACGGTGCGATTTCCGATGTTCTGTTTGAGGTGGGGACTTATAGCGTTAGTGATAATTCATATGAAGTGCTTTTTGACGGTATTGATTTGATGAGATTTACTTCCGGAAGCGAGTTTTCCCTGGATGATATTTCTGAGAATCAAGGGTTTTATACGGTTTCAATCACCTTAAATAAAGGTGAAGTTTGGGTTGCGAATATGGGAGGTGTTTTGGATTTAAAGGTGAAGTCTGGAGATTTTATGTTGCAAAATGTTGATGGTTATTATTATGTCGAGAATGATAGTGAAAATGTTTTTGCTTATGCTTATAAACATCCTTGTCGGGTTTATTTTCTGGATGATAATGGCATTTCTTTAAACAGTTATCTTATTCCGGAAGGTTATTATATTGATTTTGGGCTTGATTCGGTTGATTCCGTTGTTAGCGATTTGAGATATGCGAAGTTGGTTAAGGATTATCCTTTTTATTCTCTTACGAGTTCTGAAGAACGAGATTTTTTTGCTGAATTTGTTAGTGCTGATGACTCCCGATATCAAAGCATGCTTTCCGATTTTAAGGTTTTGGTTAGGGAAAATTATGACATTTATAATAGTGAGGGGGTTTCTGCCAAGATTGGTGCTATTATCGATTTCCTTCGTGATAAATTAACTTTTTCTCAAACGAAAAAGGTTGAGAGTGGCGAACAAAATACTCTTAAGTCTTTAAACCAGGCTCTTTATTTGAGCGTTAAGGGGGATAGCGATAGTGCAACTACGGTTCTTATGAGTGTTGAGAACGGAAGTGTTTATGGTGATGAATATATTTCTTATTTGAGTTATTTGAATGTTGTTTTGAATAATTCTTTGTATGGTGATGAGCTTTATGCTGTTAAAAATTATTTAAGAGGTTTGCTTTATGACGATACCAATGATGGAAAGATTGTGGTTTTGAGGGATAGATTGAATGAAATTTACGATCTTGTTAATTCCGGGGAAATTGCTTTGGCGAAAACGGCTTTTTCGGATTATGAAAGAGGATGGTGGGATTTTCTTGGTATGTCTTCGGATGAACTTTCCAGTTATAGAAAAGATATAAGTGAGGAACGCGAACTTTTGTCGGTTTTGTTACTTAATTCGGATGGTTTTTATGATATTAAATATTTTAATTTATTGGAAAGTTTTGAGGAGGCGATATTCAAGGTTGCCGTTTCCGGGACGGATTTGGATGAGGAAAGGCAAGCGTTTGTTGCTTCTAAGGTTAAGGCTTTGAATAAAATCGAAGATTTGTTGATTGATAATAATATATCTGTTGAGAGTGCTACCGATTTGATGGTTCTGCTTCTTGAAAGTTCAGATGTGCTGATGGATGAAATAGAGTCGGATGCTGCGATTTTGTCTTATTATCAGCAGGAAATAGATCATGGGTGGATTGTTGTTCAGTTTATCAATTCGGTTGAGTATTCAAGTTTGTCCGGCAGTTTTGATGAAAATCTGGATGCGTATGTACAGAAAGTTTCCGATATCGAGGAGCTAAAAAGCTATCAGCAAGGTTTCCATTTGGGGGCGAGTGAAACGAGTGATTTGACTCTTGACGAGGCGAAGGTGATTGTTGAGGCTGATTTGGATGCCGTAGAGGTTATTTATGATTCGATTTCGTCGGTTGGCGATAGTGCTTATAGGCTTTTCGAAATTATCGGAGGCAGTCTTAACGGTGTCGATTTTGAGGCAAAATATGACAGGGAAAGTCAGCTCATATACGATCTTGTTGTCGGTGATGCCAAATTTACAACAGGTATCAGGTTGGCTGATTTGGCAGGTGTCTTGAATGGTGCCGTAAGTGGTGGAGGCGAGTCGGAAGAGCCGGTTGTGGATGATTCCGTTAAGGTTAAAGTTGGCGATACTTCAGAGTCGGAGCTTAGTTATTCGGAGCAGGTTGCGGTTGGATTGCTTAAAGAATATTTGAGTGATTATCAGATAGAAATTGATGAGAGTAATGTTTCGGATTTTGATGTTGAGAATAATGTTTTTACGCTGGTGGATGTTATTGTTGGGGAGAAAAGTGTCGATTTTGTGATATATTTAGAGAGTTGGCAGATAAGCGGGGTTGTGGTTGATGGGGAGGAGGTTGAGGTGGAGGGGATTGAGGACTTAAGATAGGACCTAGTAAACTAGAGAAGATAGTGAACTAGTAAAGAGAAGATAAAGATAAAAAAATATGCAAAATTCAACTGTTGAAATTGTAGGGTATATTGCGGGGGCACTTATTCCGTTTTCTTTGTTGCCTCAAGTTGTGAAATCTTGGAAAACCAAATCTACAAAAGATATTTCGGCTATTTGGAATTTTGTTTATTTATCCGGACTTATTCTGTGGGTGATTTACGGGTTTTTAATTGCGAGTTGGCCGGTTGTTATTATGATGTCCGTTGAGGCTGGGTTGGCTCTGTTTTTGTTTGTGTTGAAGGTGAGGTATAGGTAGAAGTAAAAGAAGTGACATAGGAAGGATAATAAAATTTATGCAGATGAAAGAAATATTTGGACAATATTATGGTGTTGATTGGATTGCGATGATTCTGTCGTTGTGTTTTATGTATTCCGTTGGTAGTAAAAAAAGATATGCTTTTATATTTGGGGTGTTTTCATGTTTTGCTTGGATTTTTACCAATTCGATTGCTGAAATTTGGCCGGGAGTTCTTCTTAATTTCATATTGATTGGGTTGCATACGAGGGGATATTTGAAGTGGGGGAAGGTGAAGTAGATAGCAGATAGCAAGACACAGACAGCAGAAAAGAAGTAGAAGAAGACTAGTTAAGAAGTGAATTAGCGAGGTTGAATTTTGCTTGCACAAAATGGCTTATACCAATTCGCATATTTCGTAATGTTTTAATCACGAATTGGTATTAATCATATGGACAAAAGAAGCGCTTTCGCTTTCTAGCGCCTGGTGCTAAAATACCCCAGTCTTTAATTTAAAAATAAAATTCATATATGGCTGAAGATATTAAAAAGAAGGGTGGTTATACCGCCGATAACATTACCGTATTGGAGGGGCTTCAGGCAGTTAGGAAGCGTCCTGGTATGTATATAGGTACAACAGATGTTGCCGGGTTGCATCATCTCGTTTGGGAGGTTGTTGATAATGCGATAGATGAGGCGATGGGTGGTTATTGTAAGAACATTAGAGTTGAGATTCATACCGATGGTTCTGTATCTGTTGAAGATGATGGTCGTGGTATACCGGTTGATGTTCATGCTCGTACAGGTAAGTCTGCGCTTGAGACAGTTCTTACGATTTTGCATGCCGGAGGTAAATTTGGTGAAGGTGGAGGGTATAAGGTTTCAGGTGGTCTTCACGGTGTTGGTGTGTCTGTTGTGAATGCGCTTTCTGTTAGCTTGAAAGCTGAAGTGTACAGGGATGGGAAGGTCCATTATCAGGAATATAGTAAAGGTGATCCGCTTTGCGATATTAAGGTTATCGGTAAGACGACTAAAGTTGGTACTAAGATTACTTTTATTCCGGATCCTGAAATCTTCGAATTGGTTGATTTCAAGTGGGATCTTGTTGTGAATCGTATGCGTCAACAGGCTTATTTGACCAAAGGGGTTACGATTTATGTTTCCGATGAAAGAGATGATAAGAAATTCCAGTTTTATTTTGAGGGAGGTCTCAAATCTTATGTTTCGCATTTGAATAAGCAAAAGGAGGCGATTGGTAATGAGGTTATTTATATCGAAAAAGATGTTCCTGAAGGGCATATCGAAGTTTCGTTGCAATATACTCAAGCTTTTCAAGAAACTATCTATACTTTTGCGAATAATATTCATACGCCTGATGGAGGTATGCATCTTACAGGTTTTAAGTCGGCTCTTACTAGAGTTATTAATGCTTATGCTCGTAAGAATGAGCTTGTTAAAGAAAAAGAAGAGAATCTTACCGCTGACGATGTTCGTGAAGGACTTACCGCGATTATTTCCGTTAAATTGGCCAATCCGCAATTTGAAGGTCAGACCAAGGCCAAGCTTGGAAATGCCGAGATGAGAACCGCTGTTGAAACCGTTTTTGGCGAAGGGCTTAATCAGTTTTTGGAAGAGCATCCTTCGGAGGCTCGCGGGATTGTTGGTAAATGTGCGTTGGCTGCTAGGGCGAGATTGGCGGCTAGGGCGGCTCGTGATACGGTTATTAGAAAGGGCTTGCTTGAAGGTATGACTTTGCCCGGTAAATTGGCCGACTGTTCTTCTCGTGATGCGCAGAGTACTGAGTTGTTTATAGTAGAGGGAGATTCTGCCGGAGGTTCGGCTAAACAGGGTCGAAACAGAGAGATTCAAGCAATTTTGCCTTTGAGAGGTAAGATTCTAAATGTTGAGCAAGCCAGATTGGATAAGGTTTTGGCTAATAATGAGATTAAAGCGCTTATTATTGCTCTTGGTGTTGGTGTTGGAGAAACTTTTGATATTTCAAGATTGAGATATGGCAAAGTTGTGATAATGACAGATGCCGATGTGGATGGAGCGCATATCAGGACACTTTTACTCACGATGTTCTTCAGATATCTTAAGCCTGTTATTGAGGGTGGACATTTGTATATAGCTCAGCCACCTTTGTTTAAGATTGCGCAGGGTAAGAAGATCAATTATGTCTATAACGAAGAGGAAAAAGAAGAGATTGTGAAAACCATGGACTCTACACAGAAAATTTCAATCCAGAGATATAAAGGTCTTGGTGAAATGAATCCAGAGCAGCTTTGGGAAACCACAATGGATCCGGAAAGAAGAAGTATGTATAGAGTTACTATTGATGATGGGGAGAGGGCTGATAAGGTTTTCGAGACTCTTATGGGTGAAGAAGTTTTGCCTAGGAAGAAGTTTATTCAAGCGCATGCTAAGAAGGTGAGGAATTTGGATATTTAAGAAGTAGGGGAAGTTGAAGAAGTGACATAGTTATTATCTTAAAAATAAAAAATATGAAAAATGCATTGAAAGTTGCGCTGGTTGCGCTTGTGGTTGTTGTTGTTGGGGCCGGGGTAATGGTTAGAAGTTGTTTGTCAGCGATTAATGAGGCGGAGGCTGATACGAGAGCTTTCTTTCAGACTATCGTTGATCAAGGTTCGCAAGTTGCTTATGATCAAACTTCGGATTATTTCAAAGAGGTTACGACTTTTGAAGATTTCGATGGTTTTGTGCAAGAGGTTGGTATGTCTGATTTTACGGACTTTCAATCGAGCGGATACGCGGTTTCAACGGCAGATGGTTTAAGTACAAAAACTGTTAATGGAGCTATCATGTTTAATGATGGCGCCTCTATTGATATTTATTTTGATTGGGTGAAAGTTGGTGAGGAGTGGAAGGTTTTGGGTTTTGGGGCGGCGGCGGAATAGAGCCAACCAATTATAAAACAACATAAATTCCAAAGGCTCTTTTGCCATATGGCTTCGTTATCAAAAGCCTCAAATAGCTCTGCTATTCTTTGTTTTTGATGTCTTGCCATATGACAAAATAGCCTCTGTTTTTTATGCCATTTTATGATTGCTTGGCTCTAAAGAATGCAAACTTCGCAATTGACTGGAGGTTGGTCTTTTTTCGTGCTATAATTTGTAGATAAGAAAAAATAAAAACATGGACATTTCTTGTGACTTAAATGAGGATGGCGAGATTACATTTGAAGCGGCTGTTTGCAGTTCTTCAACCGATCTGTTTTTGGGGACCCTTAATGAGTTTCAGGCTTTAATCAAGAAGCTTAATGGTAAGGCGAAGAAAGAGGCGATTTATCTTTTCAAAAAGATGGAAAGAGATTTTTGGGTTTTACAGGAGGATTGTCATGATAGTGACGAGTTTGATTGTGCGATATTTCGCGTTGTTAAGGGTGAGGTTTATGCCTTGAGCCATGATGTTTTGAAATTTTTCAATAAGATTAGGAAGAAGTTTAGGGTTTAGGTGTCAGTTATCAGCTTACAGCTATCAGAAGGATTAATTTTTTCGGGCTGTTAACTGTGGGCTGAAAACTGTTAGCTCTTTTGTTGACTTTTGCAGATTCTATCTGTAAAATTTCTCTCTGTAGTTATAATTTAACTTTTGAAAGGAGGATTTTAGATGATAGGCGTAAAAAAATATACGAAGGTTTCAAATGATAGATTGGTGAATTTGTTTAATAAAGTTGTGTCCAAGAGTCGTGTTTTGCTTGCTGCGAAATCACGCAAATTCAGGGATAAACGCAGAGAAAAACCGAACGCGAGATTGGAGAAGGCGAAAGCTATTATGGCTGCCAAGTTCCGTGCCGAGAGAGCTAAGAAAAAATTTTATTAATGGTTTCAAAAAGGTCGCTGTAATGGCGACCTTTTTTGTATAAAGTATATGGAGTTTTGCTGGTGCAAAACAACTAATGAAAATTAAAGATTTATTAAATAAGGCGAAAAAAGATAAAAAACTTCTTGAAGCGGAAGTTTTGATTGCGAATGTCCTTAAGTGTAGCCGTGAAGCGGTTTTGGCGCATGATGATCGCGAACTGTCTCCTAATGAAGTGCAGGATTTCCATTTGATGTGGGTGCGGCTTATGAATGGTGAACCGCTTGCATATTTGATTAATCGTAAGGAGTTTTATGGGCTTGATTTTTATGTGGATAAAAATGTTCTTGTGCCGAGACCCGAAACGGAATTATTGGTTGACTTGGTGCTTGAGGTAAGCCGAAAATCGCAATTTTTGAATAAAAAAAGTGTTCAAGTGGTTGATGTGGGGACCGGTGCCGGATCTATTGCTTGTGCGCTTGTGAAAACCGAGCCTCGGTTGAGAGTTAAGGCTGTTGATGTCAGTGAAGGTGCGTGTGAGATTGCGCGTAGGAATGTTCGTGAAATCGGGGTGGATATTGAAGTTCTGTGTGGGGATTTGCTTGAGCCGGTTAATGACTTGAGGACTGACATTATTGTTGCGAATTTACCCTATATCGGTACTGAAAAATATAATTTTGTATCCAAGGAAGTTGCTGATCACGAGCCTTCGGTTGCCCTTTATGGTGGTAGCGATGGACTTCGGCTTTATGAACGAATGTTTAAGCAGATTTTGGATTTTGAAATGCATCCTGCTTATGTGTTAGGTGAGTTTGGATTTTTGCACGCTTCAGGTATGTCAGAAATGATTTTGCAGTATTTCCCAAATGCGAAATTTGAGATAAAGCAAGATTTGGCAGGGCTGGATAGGGATTTTGTAATAGGGCTTTAGGAAGTTAGGCGCTAGGATATTAGGCTTGATTATATGGGGATAACGGGTATGATTTGCAAGGTTTTATAAATTTAATTTTTATGCTCGAAAAGGCTCATATAGCAAAATTACAGGCGCTTGAGGATGAGTTCACTGCTATTGAAGGCAAGCTTAGTGATCCGAATGTTATTTCCAATCAGGCTGAGTATAAAAAGCTGAATATTAGACATAATGATTTGTCGCGAGTGGTGGAGCTTTTTAGGGAATTCAAGAAAGTTGAAAAAGCGGTTTCTGATACTGATGAATTGCTTTCGAATGAAAATGATGAAGAGCTTCGCGAGATGGCTAAAGAAGAATTGAAAAATGTGCGTGAACAGATGGAAAAACTTGAGAATGATATTAAAGTTGAGCTTTTACCGAAAGATCCTAATGATGCAAAAAATTGTATTATTGAAATAAGGGCTGGAACAGGTGGTGAGGAGGCGGCTATTTTTGGAGCTAATTTGATGAGGATGTATATGAAATATCTTGAGAGGGTTGGTTTTAAGGCCGAGTTTATGAGTAAAAGTGAAAGTGACCATGGTCTTAAAGAGGTTATTTTTAAAGTTATTGGTAATGGTGCTTATGGTCGTATGAAATATGAAAGTGGGGTTCATCGTGTGCAGAGGATTCCTGAAACTGAAGCAAAAGGCAGGATTCATACTTCTGTTGCTTCTGTTGTCGTTTTGCCTGAAGTTGAGGATATCGCTATTGAAATAAAAGATCAGGATTTGAGAATAGATGTTTTCCGTTCAGGTGGTTGTGGAGGGCAAAGTGTGAATACAACAGATTCGGCAGTTAGGATTACTCATTTACCGACTGGGTTGGTTGTGCAATGTCAGGATGAAAAATCTCAACTTAAAAATAAGATTAAGGCTATGTCCATTATGAGATCGAGATTATATGCGGCGGCGGAGGAAAAGCGTCATAAGGAGCTAGGGGAGACTCGTTTGAGTCATATTGGGGCTGGCGATAGAAGTGATAAAATCAGGACTTATAATTTTCCTCAAGACAGGGTTACGGATCATAGAATCCATGCGAATTTCAGCAATTTACCAAAGATTATGGATGGGTTTATTGATGACATTATCGATAAATTGACCATGGAAGATCAGGCGAGGAAGATGGTTGGTGGATGAGTGGAGAAGTGAGCAAGACACAAGACACAGAGAGCAGAGAAGAAGTGACAGAGTGTTGTTACTTCAGTTCTTTTGGTATATCCATTGTAAATACCAATCCCTCCAATAACGAATTCGATGCGAGTCGATTTGCGCCATGTACTCCTGTTCTTGCGGTTTCGCCATATGCATATAGTCCGGGGACTGATGTTCTGCCTTGTAGATCTACTGCAATTCCGCCGCAGAGGTAATGTTGTGCCGGTGCAATTGGTATTAGGTCTTTTGTCAGGTCGAATCCGTATTTTTTTAGGTTTTTATAAATGTATGGGAAATTTTTCTTGGTTTCTTTAGAGTTTTTGTGAGTAAAATCCAGAAAGAAACTGTGCCCTTCTTTTTCTTCTTTCCACATCGCGTTACAGATGATATCTCTAGGTGCAAGTTCAGCTAGTGGATGATATTTTTCGAGGAATTGCTTGTGTTTTTCGTTAACTATTTTCGCACCTTCACCTCGTAATGTTTCGGTTAATAAAAATCTGGGTTTTTTTGGTGCGAAAAGTACGGTTGGGTGAAATTGTATGTATTGCATGTCTTTAAGGCTTGCTCCTGCCGCCTTTGCCATGTCGATTCCATCTCCTTCTGATATTGTTGGGTTGGTTGTGTTTTTATATTTTTGACCGATTCCGCCGGTTGCTAGAATGACTCCTTTTGCGTGAATTTCATATGTGCAATTTTTTTGTTCATCATTCGCGATTACGCCTATTGCCTTGCCGTTTTTTTTGATTATTTTTAAAGCCTTCGTGTATTCGCGAATCTCGATATTTGGATTTTTTTTGACAGATGCGATGAGCGTTTTTTCTACAACTAATCCTGTGTTGTCTCCGGCGTGGGCGACTCTAAAAAAAGAATGTCCACCTTCTCGGCGAGCTTTTGTATCAAATTTCATCCCAAGAGATTTAAGTCGGGCAATCGCTTCTGGTGCGTGCGTTACGAGATATTTTACGGCTGATTTTTTGTTCTTATAATGACCCGCTATGAGTGTGTCTTTTATGTGGCTTTCGAAAGAATCGTTTTTATCTAGTACTGCTGCGATTCCTCCTTGTGCTTTTGCTGTTGCCGAGTCAATGAGTCGTTTTTTTGTTATCAATAAAACTTTCCCGTATTTAGATGCGGATAGTGCAAAATTAAGTCCGGCGACTCCCGAACCGATAATGAGAAATTTGAGGTTAGAAGCCGAATATTTTTGAGAATGTCTTGGCATGTTGTTTCAGGAATGTTTTTGGAAGCTCACCGAGCTCGCCAAGTATTAATTTTTTGTTTAATGTGGCTATTTTATCAAGTCGTATTATTGAGTTTGTTTTTAGGCCGGTTTGTTCGAATATTTTATCGGTATCTTTTATGTAAATGAGATTTTTAGCGTTTTGGTTTTGAGTTTTTGATGTAATGAAAACCACAATAATATCATTTCCGATGGCATTTTTTGATATTATTAAAGCAGGTCTTAGTTTTGCTGATGTTAAATCGGTAAATGGGAATGGTATTAGTACGATTTGGCCGAATTTACACATATCGTTTTTTTAAATCGTTAATTGTGTATATATCAGGTTCGTCCTTTAAGAAATCGAAACTTTCCGATGTCGCGTTTATTTCCGAAATAGGGATATCTTTTTCTTCCGGCAGTGGTGTTAGTAGTACCTCGGCTTTGTTGTTTCTGCCGATTGCTATGATGATCTTTTGATATTTTACTGTATTTACGAGTTCGCTTAATTTTGAACGAGCTTCTGTTGTTGAATAGGTTATCATAGTTGGAATGTGTTAAATGTACATTCTGTACATATTGTACATCTTTATTGTTGTTTAATCAAGTTATTGTTGTTTTGATGGTGATCCCGATTTCGTGATAGTAAGGGAAATATTTTTTTAGCTCTGCCAGAAACTTATCTGCCAGTTTGGCCGAGTATGCCGAATTTTTGCCTTTTTCCATCTGTTTGCATAATCTTTCCAGCCATTCCTCCACGATTTCTTGAATTTCTTTTCCTTCTCGGTCGAACTCTTCTTTTAAGCCTTTTTTATTTTGTCCGTAATCTTGATTTAAGAGCATGAATTTCATCATTTTCTCTCTGTTGTGTTCAAACATTTCCGATACATATTTTTTGTATTTTGGTTCCATGGGAGATAGTTGGTAGGTAGTAACTTGTAACTAACAGTGATTGAGTTTTGCTGACGCAAAACGGATGACTGTATGATTTGCTTGTATCTTATATTCGATAAGTTGTTAGTTGCAAGTTGTAAGTTACAAATTACAAGTTTTGTGGTAAATTTTTGCAGTCTTACTTACAATAAGAAACAACACAATATGAAAATTCCAGAAATTGTCGCTCCTGCGGGCGATTCTCAGAAGCTTGAATATGCTTATAAATATGGTGCTGATGCCTGTTATGCAGGTATGAGTGCTTTTTCGCTTAGGTCTAAGACGACCAAGTTCGAAATGGATGATGTTTTGAAGGGGAGAGCTCTTGCGAAAAAAATTGGCAAGAAGTTTTTTATGACAGTAAATATTTATCCTCGCAATAATAAGATTCCGGCTTTTATGAAGCATCTTAAGTGGCTTAGGGATGAGGTTAAACCTGATGCACTTATTGCGGCTGATGCCGGTGTGATTTCCATGATAAAAGAGGTTTGGCCGGAAGCGCGAATTCATCTGTCGGTTCAGGCGAATAATGTGAATTGGAAGAGTATTGAGTTTTGGTATAACCAGGGTGTTAAGAGGGTTATTTTATCCAGGGAGTTATCTCTTGAAGAAATTAAAGAAATTCATGAAAAAGTTCCTGGAATTGAGCTTGAGGTTTTTGTGCATGGATCGATTTGTGTGGCTTATAGCGGCAGGTGTCTTCTTAGCAATTATATGTCGCATCGCGATCCTAATCAGGGGTCTTGTGTACAGGCTTGTAGGTTTAAATATAAACTTCTGGAAGAGGCTCCGGATGGCCAAAAGGTCGACTTGTTGAATAAAAAAGTTGTTCTTGAGGAGGAGATGAGACCCGGTAAATTTATGCCTATTTCTGAAGATTCTCACGGGACTTATTTAATGAACTCTCGTGATTTGTGTTTGGTGCCTTATTTGAAGGATCTTGCCGATGCCGGAGTCCATTCGATTAAAATCGAAGGTAGAAGCAAGACGGTTTATTATGTGGCTTGTGTTTGCCGTTTGTATAGAAAGGCGCTTGATGACTTGAAGGCTGGACGAGAGTTTGATGAGTCCTTGATGGATGAAGCTTATAAGATCGCTTCTCGCGGATATACTCCTGGTTTCTTGTTTGGTGATTTGGGAAAAAACTCGATGAGATACGAGAAAAGTAGTCCGATAGATAGTGCCAAGTTTATTGGGATTTTCGGGCGTGAGGTTGAGCCAGGTGAATATATTGTTGATGTTAGGAATAGGGTTGAGACTGGAAGTGAAATCGAGGTGGTTATGCCGGATGAGGTTTGTAAGGTGAAAATTAAGGCGCTTAAGGAGTTAAAGGGTCGTGAATTGCCTGTTGTTCATGGAGGGGCTGGGGAGAGAGTTTTTGTGGTGGGGAAGAAGGGGTTGAGTGGGGGAGTTGT
>JBAYGX010000035.1:0-12803 GCA_041666465.1 Candidatus Altimarinota bacterium | reverse complement strand
TATCCAAATCAACAACAAACATTCGGAAGATGTCATTAGAACACTTCTTAAAACATCGGCTGAACTTTATTATCTTGTTAAGAACAGGGATATAGATGGTTTTGTAAAATACTTCAATACGGCAGGGGAATTTCTTGGCGATTATCGTGAAAAAGCTCAAAGCGAAAGCGATTGGCTTATTTTTCAGTGGTTGGAAAAATTCAATAAAAACTTACAACCTGAACAAAAAACTTGTTCAAGAAACGGGATTGGAGTCTTGGGACCAAGAAACTCATATAGTCACCAAGCGGCGGAAGACATTATTAAGAATTTGAAACTCAAAAACGAGATATGTTTTATGGGGAATGTAGATGAAATTTTTCAGGCCGTGGAAGATGGAGAAATCCTTGCCGGCATTGTTCCTTTGGAGAATTTGATAAGCGGTACAATAAGAGAAACTGCGGATAATTTGTTCAAGAAAAATGTAAAAATAAGATATGAGTATAAAATGGCAATTCATCATTGCTTGGCCGTACTCAAGAAAACAAAAGTGATAAAATCAATTTATTCGCATCAACAAGGTTTCTATCAATGTTCCGATTTTTTAAAGAAGAATTACAAAGGCGTGGAGATGATAAATAAACCAAGTACATCATGGTCTTTCGACTATATTAAAAAACTGCATTTGTATGACGCGGCGGTAATAGCTTCCGAAAAAACAGCACTTGAAAGCGGGTTTGAAATAATCACAAAAAACATTGAGAATGATAAGCACAATAAAACCACATTCGTGGTCATTACTCGAGAGAATACAAAGTTTAAAACAACTAAACCAAATAAAGTTTCAATCGCATTCCACTTCTCGCGCGATAGCGCAGGTAGCCTTTATGGAGTGCTAGGAGAATTCGCAACAGCAAAAATAAATCTTACCAAATTGGAGTCTCGTCCGGCGGAACATGGATTTGGTGAATATATATTTTATATAGATTTTGAAGGTACTCTTAAATCTTCGGAAAAAATTCTTAAAGCGATTAAGAAGAAAGTTGCGAAATTGAAAATCTTAGGTGAATACTAGGAACGAACTTCTTTCATGTGATCGATTCTTTTTTGTATCAAATCTTTTGTCCCGATATCTTTTCTGTAAAATACCGGTCCTTTCACCATATCAAGAGCGGAAGTCGCAATAGCGGAAGCCTGATCAAGATTATCTGCGATACCAACAAACGCAATTGCCCTTGATCCGCTTAAATATAGTCCATCTTCGCGCTGATCAACCGACGCATAGTATGTCTTAACTTCAGGTGGAATAACGCCAACTTCAATCTTCTTATCTTTGCATGGATTATCGGGATACCCATCAGGTACCAAATACTTGCAGACGGTGGCTTTTTTCTCAAATTCGACATTCAATTTATCCAAACCACCGTTAATAATAGCCAAGCAGATATCAACAAAATCCGTCTTCAAAATAGGCAAAACATTCATAGCCTCTGGGTCGCCAAAACGAACATTATATTCAATCAGCCTGACTCCATCGCGCACGGCTATAAATCCGCCATACATGATACCTTTAAAATATTTTCCTGTTTCTTTATAGAGTGCCTCTGTAACAGCGACATTTATCTTATGCGCCTCAACGACATCAGACTCGCGCAAGAAGGGGAGAAGCTGGTCCTCGCAACCATAACTGCCCATTCCGCCGGTATTGGGTCCTTTATCGCCATCATAAGCCCTTTTGTGATCTTGCACCGGAGGCATGCTGACAACGGTCTTCCCATCCACAAAAGCCATCAAACTAAACTCCTCGCCTATGAATTTTTCTTCAATTACAACTTTGCCATCGCTTTTTAAACATTCAAGCGCATAGGCAACTCCATCATCAACCGTTTGCAAATGATCGCCGGAAACCTTAACTCCTTTGCCACCCTTTAGACCGTCGGCCTTAACGACATAATTGCCACCAAGATTTTTTTCTATAAAATCTCTCAATCCATCTTCATTGAAGAAAACATTGAACTGCGGATTCCCCGGTATTCCATATTTTTTCAAAATATCTCTGGCAAAAGACTTTGAAGACTCAAGCGCACCCAGTATTTTGCAAGGCGCGACAGATTTAATTCCAATCTCTTCAAGCATATCGGTAATCCCATCGGCGATTGGCGCCTCGGGTCCAATAAACGCAAAATCAGGCTTAACTTTGAGTGCGAAATTTTTCAATTTATCAAAATCTTTCAAATTACCAACTTCATAAGCACTCGATAACGCAACAAGTCCAGGATTTTTTGAAGAACCGTAAGTGTAAATTTCAGGCTTATAAGAACTTCTCTTTAAAGTCTCCGCAATCACATGCTCCCTCGCCCCGCTTCCGACTATAAGGATTTTCATATATTAAAATTTATTCTGTAATTCTGTAACTCTGTAATTCTGCTTTCTCACAACAACGGCACCTGATTATTTTCACCTATCTCGATATTAATTTCAGGATGAGCACCTCTTCTGTCACATTCTCTATCAACTTCAGCTTTTTGAAGAACTTCCTCGTCTATATTGCCGGTCGGATATTTGCCATTGAAACATGCCAAACAGAAATCTTCAACTCCAGCATATTTAACAGCATTAACTAAATCGTCCAGGGTTTGGAAGAAAAGCGCATCCGCCCCAATTGCCGTGCAAATTTCATCATGGTCGAGTTCATTGGCGATATACTCTTTTCTTGTTGGCAAATCTATACCATATAAACATGGGAATTTAAGCATTGGAGCCGCGGAAGCGAAATAAACTTTTTTTGCTCCGGCTTGTCTCACCATCTCAACGATTTTCTTGGAAGTATTGCCGCGAACGATACTGTCATCAACGAGCAAAACATTTTTACCGGCAATTTCAGGGATGTTTGGAGTTAATTTGTATTTTATGGATTTTTGGCGAAGACCTTGTCCGGCCATAATGAAAGTTCTGCCGATATATCTGTTCTTGATAAGACACTCTCGGCATTTGATACCAACCTTATCGGCGAGAGCCGTAGCAGTAACTCTGGAAGTATCCGGAACAGGGGAGATTACATCAATATCTAAATTCGCTTTTTTAACCTGTTCGGCGAGTTTTTCACCCATCTTTAATCTTGCCTTATAAACCGAAATCCCATCCATAACAGAATCCGGTCGTGCGAAATAAACATATTCAAAAATACAGGGCGTATGTTTTTTATTGACGATTTTCTGTCTGTGCACTTGTCGATTATTGTCTATGAAAATCGCTTCACCCGCACCAATATCCGAAATTTTCTCAAACCCCAAAATCTCCAAAGTAACAGATTCGGAAGCGAAAATATATTCCGTACTCAATCTTTCTCTTTTCCCGAAAACTCCGGGTCTAATCCCATGCTGATCTCGAAAAGCAACCATACCTTGCCCCGCAATATGAGCGACAACCGTATATCCACCGCTAATTTTTGCATAAACTTCTTTTACGGCATCCCAGATTTTTTGCGGTTCCAAAACTTTTCCGGGATTTTGCCTCCTTAACGCTTTTGCAAAAATATGAAGAATAACTTCAACATCACAGTCCGAATTTACCATTACAAGTTCATCATTTTTCAAATGATCCTTCATCTCCTTGTGATGCATTATATTCCCGTTGTGAGCCATCGCGATTCCGTAAGGAGCGGATCTGGTAAAAGGTTGCGCATCTCGAATTCCACCTCCGCCAACGGTTGGATATCTCAAATGCCCGATGCCGATAGGTCCGCCGAGAGTTTTCAAAACCTCTTCTGTCATAATATCCCTCGTTAGTCCCATCCCCTTATGAGTATTGAAATGTTCTCCATCATAAGTTGTGATCCCACAGGCATCTTGACCTCTATGTTGAAGAACGATCATAGCGTCATAAAGATCGTAAGCCACATTTCCACTACCATAAATTCCAATAACTCCACACATGTTTTTTAAAATTAAAGTTTAAAATATTTCTTGTAGGCGATAAGGGTGTTTTCCATTAGGCAGGCAACAGTCATCGGACCAACCCCTCCTGGAACAGGAGTAATATAAGAAGCTTTTTTTGAAACTTTTTCAAAATCGACATCTCCAATAAGTTTCCCATCAACCTTATTTATACCGACATCAATTACGATTGCACCTTTTTTCACCATATCCGCTGTAATCAATTTCGGCTTACCGACTGCAACAACCAACAAGTCGGCATTCTTAGTATGTTTCTTGAGATCCTTGGTATCTATATGACAAGTTGTAACTGTCGCATTTCTATTAAGAAGCATGAGCGAAATCGGTTTGCCGGCAATATTGCTATGACCAACAACAGTTGCATCCATGCCTTTCGGATCGATTTTATAATGATCCAAAATCTTCATAACTCCTTTAGCAGTGCAAGGCGCCAACTCTTCAAACTCTTTAGACAAAAAAGTTTTCCCAACATTATAGGCATGAAACCCGTCAACATCCTTATATGGGTCAATCGCTTTGATTACATCAGGAGCGTAGATGTTTTTTGGAAGAGGCAATTGGACCAAAATTCCGTGAACATCGGCTCGTTCATTTAGTTCTTTGATTTGCGAAATAAGAGATTCGGTTGAGACTTCTTTTTCTGATAAACTGATTTGTTCCCATTCAATCCCGACCTCTTCGCATGAGCGCCTTTTATTGCGCACATAGGTAAGACTGGCAGGATTTTCGCCAACCAAAATAACAACCAGCTTAGGTTTGACACCGGTTTTCTTTGAGAATTGATAGACCCCTCCCTTGACCTTGTTTAGAACCAAACTTGCCACCAGCTTGCCGTCTAGTATTGCCATTTGTAAGGGAGGATTAGGCAAAAGAATCTTACAGCAAGGCGTGGGAAAAACAAAACCTTTTTAAATATAAAGATTATATTTCTTGAGAATCCTTTTTGCAGCCAACATTCCAAATATAATATTTATACATACAACTGGTACAAAACATTCATATGCAATCACATAATTGGTTAAATCCATCTCGTATTCGGGAGCATATGACATGAGAATCATGAAAACATCTCCAAAGAATGTAGATGCACAAGAAATGATTGTAATACCAAAAAAAATATTGAATAAAGTTTTTCTATGTGACGGAGCGGTCAAAACTCCGACAAGACAAATTAAACATGGTAAAAAGAAAGATGTATATATCGCAACAACTCTAAAACCTGTACTATTTAAAATATTTAAGAAAATTAATTCATAGTCATTGCTTGTTTGCGAATATTCGTTGAAAGCAGTAATGAAAAAACTAGATGAAATAATTGCTATACAAAAGATAAAGACAAAATACATTACAATCGGAATCGATATCCATCTTATGAAATTTATAACCGGATTTCCTTCTTTTACAGATTGAGTTGCGACTTTATCCATATAAAGTTTATTTGATTTCAGATTTCACAATCTCCCACAACATCGCCGCCGTATCATCTATGTTTTTCTGCAATAAAACGGTCCTCCAGCTATATTTCTCCGCCAAATCATGTAAAACTTTCCTGCATTTCTCTGACAATGCATCGTTGGCCTCATGAATATGTACATGCTCTTTTGCGCTCAATATGCGGTGTCCGTCTATCAAAATCGGCAAATCTTCGGGAGTTAAATACATATTAATTCTTTCAAGCCATGAAGTATCGACTCCTTTGGCGGTTCCCCATGCGATCCCCGTTCCGATATAATCTTCGGCAACAACAATAATACCTTCATCAAGCCATTTCTTGAGCTGTGGCTCAAATTGATAACGGTTTATCGTAAACCACATTTGCAATTCGTGTTCGGGGATTTTTTGTGGGGAATCGCTTCTTATAATTTTATTCAAATAAGGTCCGGTCGGCTCCAAATCATAAATTGGATATTTAACATAAATGGCCTTCTTGCCGATGGAATTTAATTTCTCAACAAGCCTTTTCGCATGAGTCGTCTTACCGATATTGTTAACTCCATAAAGAGTGATGAACATAATTGAGATTTATTGGAGATCGCTTGCGCGATCAATTTATAATAATAGGCCGTCCGTCCCGCCGCAAGGCTGGGGACTACCGGCTAGTAGTCCCGAATCCACCTCTACTATCCGCACGAATCTCCGAAACCTCTTCCCATTCGAATTTATCAATCCTGACAAAAACTCCCTGCGCTATTTTCGTTCCTCTTTCTATCAAAATATCTTTACCGCTGAAATTATAAACTTGAATCTTGATTTCATCTTGAGGACCGCAATAATCATGATCGATTATTCCAAACCCGTGCGGTTGCATAACACCGTGCTTGCGTGGCGTACTCGAACGAGATGCCACAACCAACATATAACTTTTCGGCACCTCCACGATAACATTCCCGGGAATAAGTACGATTTCACCGGATTTAACAGTTGCGGTTTCTCTGGCAATCAAGTCAAAACCGACAGAACCATCCGTTTCATATTTCGGAAGTGGTAACTCCTTATCGATTCTTGTTATCTTAATTTTTTTCATATCCATCCCTTAATACTAACTACTTAATACTTTCTACATGTTTTTAACTATCGAGTGCAACTCTTCTAACAAATCTCCTTCTATAACACCACCATGACCCGGAAATATAACATCCGCAATATTAAAAATTTTCTTCATACTATCAACAAACTTTTTCCAATCGGATCTCCCTGAAGGAATCGACTTATTACGAATTATATCCTCCCTAACCGCATCTCCGGCGCAAACATAAGTTACGCCTTTCTCTTCATAAACAAAAGAAACGCTATCCTCGGTGTGTCCGGGTGTTTTTATCATTTGTATGGAAGATGGGAATTTGAGTTTGTGCATTGCCGGATCACTGTATATGGAAGATTTCCCATTTTGCCAAAGGATTCCCGAATTCGTATAAATCGGAGCGGTAGTATGAAACAAAAAATTATTTGAAATATGATCAAGATGATGATGCGTATTAAAAACAATATCTATTTCAGGAGGCGTAATGCCCAAAAATGCCAATTCGGTTATAAGATTTTCTTTATGTGAAAAAGCTCCCGGATCGACCAAAATAAACTTGCCGCCCTCTTCCTGTATCAAAACAGGACCGGCAGAAAGGGGTTGTATCTCGTAACAACCATCACTAATTGTATTTTGATGGTCGCCTTGAAAAAGTTGCTTGATCATTCCTTACAAGTTTTTAAGAGCCTCAAGATGATCGATCTTTACACCGGGACCCATAGTTGTTGCAAGAGTGATAGAATTAATGAAAATTCCTTTCACATCCTTTGGTTTATTGTCCATGACAGCCTTTAAATATACTTTCAAATTTTCAGACAACTTATCGGCATCAAAAGAAACTTTCCCGATAACATTATGCAAATTGCAAAGTTTGTCGTTCCTGAACTCAACTTTACCTTTTTTGATTTCAGCAACGGTCTTAGCGACTTCCATTGTAATTGTTCCTGCTTTTGGATTTGGCATTAAACCTTTTTGACCAAGAGTTCTTGCAATTTTGCCAAGTCCTTTCATCATATCTGGAGTTGCTATTGCCGTATCAAATTCAAGCCATCCTTTTTCAATTTCAGCTATAAGATCATCATTTCCGGCCTTAATTGCACCGGCATCAAGAGCTTCTTTTACCTTATCGTCAGCCACAAAAGCGATAACTCTGACCTCTTTACCGATACCATGAGGTAAAGCAACCGTGCTTCGGAGTTGTTGTTCGGCTTTTGCCGGGTCAATACTCAAATTCACATGCACTTCTACAGTTGCATCGAATTTGGTTGTTGATGTCTCTTTTACAAGAGCGCAAGCTTCGTTCATAGGATAGAATTTGTTTTGATCTACCTTTGCGAGCGCGGCTAGATACTTTTTTCCTGCCATATTATGTTTGGGTTAAGTGGTTCAATCGTCCCGCATTGCAGGACTCCCACAAATAAAAAATTAAGCGATTTCTTCGTCTTTCTTTTTTCTGATTACCATCCAGTGGTAAATCCAAATCGGTGTACCTACGGCAACTTCGGCAACTCCACTTGCAAGATCGCGTTTACGAGCATCGGAATCCGAAATCACTCTTTCTTCTTCTTGTTTAACTTCACATGATGCCAACTCTTCAGTTGATAAAGCTGTTCCATCAGCATTAGTCTTCCATTGACACCCATACATATCATTCCAGTATTCCTGATAATGTTCCAACGGGAATACATATGTTTTCAAAACGACATTGATAAGACCAATTGCCCCAACAATGAAAACAATTAATCCAACTGTGGAGAAAATATACAGATACAGATTCCCTACTATTTTTTTGAATGTGGTTGTCATGATGGGGTAGCTTAATAACTTACAACTATGTCACTTCTTATACTTCTTCCTATAAGGAGTCCCGCATTGCGGGACGAGCTTATAATAAAAGCCGTCCGGTCGCTTGAGGCGACCTACCGGCTAGTCCTTCACTTCAACTCCCATGCTTCTCGCTGTTCCTGCAATAATCTTAACAGCTGCATCAAGATCGTTTGCATTAAGATCGACCATTTTCTTTTCGGCAATCTCTTCAAGTTGTTTACGGGTTATCGTACCAACTTTCTTCTTATTTGGTTCTCCTGAACCTGTTTCCAATCCGATAGCTTTTTTTATCAAGATGGCTGCAGGAGGAGTTTTGGTAACAAAAGTAAAACTTCTATCTTCGTAAATCGTTATAATAACAGGAACGATTGTGTCTCCCATTTCTCTCGTTTTCTCGTTGAATTTGCTACAGAAATCTTGGATTTGTACACCATGTTGTCCAAGGGCAGGACCTACCGGAGGTGCCGGGTTGGCTTTACCTGCGGCAATCTGTAATTTAACCTGTGTAAGAACTTTTTTAGCCATGAAATAATTGTTTTAAATGTAATTTAAATACTGTGAAGCAAGAGTGCGCAGAGGAATTTTATGCGTTTTTAGGTGTTAAGTCCAGAGCAAGTTCTTATATCGTAAATTGTTTCGCGATAGCGAAACTCCATAAGTTGTCAGTTGTAAGTTGTCAGTTACAAGCTATCCGCTATCCCCTTAAATCTCTCATGCATTTCACTTGGATAACTAAACGCATAAACTCTATCTTCTCCAAGTATTACCAAAAAGACGGTGGAAGACTTAATGTTGTCGTTAAAATAGAAAGAGGCCAATCCGTAATTGTTAACCTCATTTATTGTTCCGCTACCTTCTTGAGAAAGGGCACTTGCTTTCAAGTCCGTATAAACCGTAAATGCAGCTGTTGGATTTCCGCAAATGATTTCATATAGACCGCCTTCATATTGTACATCCGCAAACATCTCCCAATACATACCCTCCGAATCATTATTGTCGAACTCCAAGAATTGGAAAACTTTCTCAGGGAAGTTTTTATCCTTTAAAGCGGACCCTTCTACAAATCCAAATGCCGTATAATCCAATCCGGACAAAATACTTGTAATTTCAGGTTCGGAAGGGATATCAATTATACTCGCCTGAATATTCTCTCCATTCACTTCTCCTACTTCTACGACTTCTTCAACTTCCGCCACTTCCCCCGAGTGCCTGTCAAAATAATCATGAACAACAAGTTCGCTCACGGTAACAATTACGATAGCCGAGAAAATAATTGTAAATACGGTGAACTTCTGCATTGTATTGTAGGTTATTTTTTTCTAACCTGAGTAAAATCCAACTCAACAGGAGTTTCACGACCGAAAATGGTTATCAAAACTTTAACCTTACCTTTTTCCTCATCTATTGAATTGATAATTCCTTCATAGTTGGCAAAAGGACCGTCCAAAACAGATACATGGTCGGTAACTGCAAAATCAATCTTGAATTTCGGTTCGGCCTGACCCATGTGTCTTTTTATAACCTTAAATTCTTCCTCGGAAACAGGAACTGGAATTGTGCCGGATCCTACGAAACCGGTTACATTCGGAGTATTTCGAACGACATACCAAGATTCGTCATCAACCATCATATCCACAAGAACATAACCAGGGAAAAGTCTCTTTTTCTCGGTTTTAGGTTCGCCTTTTTTAATTACAATTTGAGTTTCTTTCGGTACAACAACATCAAAAATCTTATCCTGCATATTCATGGATTCGATTCTTTGGATAAGAGCTTCTCTTACCGCATCTTCATAACCGGAATAAGTGTGAACGACATACCAGTGGCGACCTGTATTTTGAGCCTGTTTTGCCATAAATTTAAAAAGAAAATTTAAATATTAAAATTACTGTTTGGAGGCGAGTTTAAGCAGTTCTTCCATGCCGAATCCGAAAAGATAATCGAGAGCTCCCATCAATGCGGCGGAAATTGCACATACGCCTATTACGACAAGCGCAAGCATAACAGCTTGATTTTTTGTCGGCCAAGTAACCTTCCCGAGTTCCGAGAAGCTGTCTTTGAAGTATTGTACGACTGAATTCATCATATAATTTTATCTTAATTAAAATCTTGTGAAAACATACCTTTAAAATGCCCGCATGGCAAGAAATGCGAAGCTATTTTATCCGTATGCGAGAGAAAATGTCAATAAAAATTTGCAACTCTATAATTCTGTAATTCCGTAACTCTGCAATTCTGCCTTCCTACTTCGCACTTGTCCCGAATCATAAAATATGGTAAAATAAAAAGATAAATCATGCTCAAATCGTGCCAAATGCAAAAACAAAAAAACAAAATCACAAATTATTTGAAACCGCTTTTGCTTGCCGCGATACTGGTTGGGATAATTATATATCTTATACTTACTTCACCGATTTCCGCTCATGCAAGCGGTTTTTTGAACTTACCGGATGCAAGTAATTTCGGCAATGTGCCGGCTCCTGCAGGCGATGATGCAATAGCTCAAGCGCAGGATTTGGTGGTGAGAATACTGCACCCGCTTAGGGTTATTATGGCTGCTGTCGGTATTTTCCTTATAGTTCTTTATGGATTCACATTGGTTATAAGCGGAAGAAAAGAAGAAACTGTCGAAACTCAAAAGAGAGCGCTTTGGAAAGGGATAATGGGACTTGCTTTGATAAGTATGGCGGGGACTATTTCGGAAGTGTTTAGTTTCCAGGATGGGAATATTTTTGCGAGCGAGGAAAGTATTTTGGAAAAAGCAGGGCTTTTTAACGAAAGCACAACTTTGATTATTACATTCATGAAATATATTCTTGGTAGCGTTGCGGTTTTTACAATCGTGAGGGCGGGTTTCGTTATGATTATATCCGGAGGAGCGGAAGAAAGTGTAACGCGCGAAAAGAAAAATTTATTAGCGGGTTTTGTGGCACTTGCGTTTGTGATGATTGGAGATTTTTTCGTAAAAAAAGTTGTGTTTAATGTGGATCAAATTAATAACGAAGCGGTTGTAAGTATAAATGCGGCTTCCGGGGTAAAAGAAATAGCGGCTATAACTAATTTCATGGTCTCGTTTATCGGTCCGTTTATGGTGCTTGGGATTGTTGCCGGAGGGCTTATGTACGCGATGGCGGGAGGAGACGAGGAGAGATCCGGTAAGGCAAAGAAAGTTCTTATTAATTCGATTATAGGCGCAATAGTTATTTATGGCGCTTATGCTTTGGTTGCGACGATGATAGGTGGAATGCTTTAAAAATAAAAATGCACAAAACGATAAAACAACTGGTTCTGATAACGACAATGATGGCGATAATGTTATCGTTCACGCATTCGGAGCTCCCACATGCGGTTGCCGCCGGTTATGACGAATTCTTGAATACGATTGGCGAGACGGCTGATCTTCCGACATACGAAGACGCGGGAGGTGCACATGAAAAAGCTTATGATGAGCAAGGCCTTTCTGGGATAACAAGCGCGATTTATTATGTTTTGGATTATATAAAATATGTATTGGGAGGAATAGCCGTGTTATTCATGGTTATATCAGCTTATCAATTGTTAACCGCAGGTAAAGGTTCGGACGAAGAGATTCAGAAACAAAAAACTTATTTCACATGGGCGATTATCGGATTAGTCCTTGTATTCGCATCAGATACACTTGTGAGAGATATGTTTTTCGGTACAGAAGGAGAAATATTACAAGACGAAGAAACGGCTCTTTCTTTTGCCGGACAAGCAAATAGGGGGATAAGAGGCATTTATATGCTGCTCGAGGTTTTTGTCGGGGCGGGTGCGGTTTTCTCAATTGCTTACGATGGCTCGAAAATGGTTATTGCGTCTTACAGCGAGGAGGAAGTTACAAACGCAAAAAAACATATATTTTGGGCTCTTATCGGACTTTTTTTCATAGGGACATCGGAACTTATTGTAAAAAAGATTTTGTTCCCTTACGAGCCAGGTGAAGGGGCTAAAATAAATGTTTCGGAAGGTAAAATATTTCTTGCGAATATAACAAATTTCATTTCGGCGATTATCGGATTTGTATCGATTGGTATGCTTATTTACGGCGGTTATATGTATGTCACGGGAGGAATTAGTGAGGAAAATACCGGTAAGGCAAAAAAAATTATATTTGGAGCAATTCTTGGAATTGTTTTGGCTGGAGCTGCGTTCGCAATCGCGTCGACGATTATTCCGATTGGAAGTTAGCTTATAGGGGATAGCTTATCGCGAATAGAGTGGAATTGATTTTTTTATTATCTATAAACTATAAGCTATTACCTTTAAGCTATTCTTGCCCTTGAGTCTTTTCCCATTTTCTGCTATAGTTAATAGATAAAAATCCACCAAAAACAAATATGCGCATAAAAAAATATGTAATTTCGGTGCTTTTGGGGCTCCTTATGTCGGCGTTTATATTGCCGATGTTTGTTGCAAATGCGGTAGAAGTGGACTTATTCCCTGATGAAACAGAAGATGCGCTTTGTTCCGAAATGGATGACAGTACGGGAGGGATTTTG
>JBAYGX010000034.1:0-13347 GCA_041666465.1 Candidatus Altimarinota bacterium | reverse complement strand
TCTTTAAGTTCATTTTCATGTAACCGTTTTTCGCATTTTGAAATTAATCGTATCAGCTTGGAACTTATTGATATTTGTTTGAGCTTCTTGCCAATTTCTATTGCGGTAATATAGTCACCTTTCTTATAAAGGTCTTTCATCGTCGGGAAATTTCTCTTGAATATTTCTTGTTTTTCTTTTTCGGCAGCCTCAAGAGATTTTTCAAGTATTTTTTTTGCGTTTCTGTTGTTCGGATCCACTTCAAGTATTTCTTTAGATGCTTTTAACGCATCTACATACTTATTTTCATTAAGCAGTTTTTCTGCAATTTCAATGCCGTGATCTATGAACTCTTTGAGTTCTTTATTTGTTGCCATTTTCTAATTTGTCTATTAACGATTTCTCCTCATGTTTTTGCTCTTTTGATTTTTTATAGAAAATATAAAGAGCTCCAAGTCCTAATATTGGCAAGAGCAATAATGGTAAATATTTCGTATTGCTCGAATTTTCGCCGGGTATTGAAGTTGACTCATTTGCCAAGTTTTCTCCCGTGACCGTGAAGTTAACCATCATTACTTCACCTTTTATACCTGTTTCCGAATCTACCGGATAAAAATAAATCTTATGGTCTCCGGTCTCAAGATCTTCAGGAGCTTGTACTATGAATTCACCCGTTTCCGAGTCAGCCATTAAGACTGATGAGAATATAAAGCTTTTCCATGTCGCATAAATCGTTGTACCTGGATCTGCATATCCTTTTATTTGCGGTTTCGTTTCCGCAGTTTCTGCGTCAAGTTCCGAAACGGTTATTTCGGAAGTTGATTGCGTACTATCCACTTTGAATTTCGAAATGGCGGAAATGTCTTTTGCGTTACCGCTTTCATCGGTTTCGACCAGGAAGATTTCGTATTCTCCATCTTGTAAATCATCCTCTATTTCTGCGGCGAATTTACCGTTTGCATCCACCTCGGTTTCTGCAATCGAAACAGGGTTTCCGTTTTGATCCAGTATAGTGATTAGGACATTTGTATTTGGTTCTGAGGTTCCTCTTAAAAGCGTTTTCGACGAACTAAATGTATCGCCTTCTTTTAAGTTTGTGATTTTTGTTTTTATTTCGTCTGTTTGACTGACGCTGTTCGGATTTGTGTCGTACTCCCATTCCTGACCATCACTAAGACCATCGCCATCGGAATCTTTTACCTCCGGATTTGTTCCGTTTTGTATTTCAATATAGTCACTTATGCCATCTCCATCGGTATCTTTATCTTCAGGATATTCAGTTGTATCTATGTCCTCTTCTTTAATATCTTTCTGTGTTGGAGATGTTTCCGTAAATACTTCTTTTGCGTCACTCAATCCATCTCCGTCGGTATCCCATGAGTTAGGGTTGGTATTAAGTCCTTTTATCTCTATATAATCGCTCAATCCATCTCCATCGGTATCGTTAACAGTTGGGTTCGAACCATATGTGTATTCTTCGGCATTTGTTAGCCCGTCATTATCGGTATCGGAATCCATATCAAAATCTTCATCTCCCAAGTATTTCAACGTCCATACATCCGGTACTCCGTCCGTGTTATTATCTTCCGTAATTTGCGTAAGAACTTTTTCAACATTGATTTCGATGTCTTTTTCGTCAGCTATATTCGAAAGATTTTCAACAAAAGATTCTGTTGAAGCTGTGGATGATGTCAAAATTGATGTTACGCTTGTTTGTACAGGTACGGTGTCTTCGCTTATTGTTATTTCGACTATCTTGCCTTGTGTTCCAATATTTTCCTCACCGCTAAGTGGTTCTTCATATGTGATGATGAATGTGTTTTCGTCAATTTTTTCTTCAGTTACTGTTGGGGACGGGTTTATAATTACTACCGGTGTTTGAATTGTTTCTGTTGCAGGGACTGTTTCAGTTTCCTCGATTGGTATTTCTATCTGTGGTATTTCCTCCTCAACCGGTATTTCACTAAAATCCTCATCCCCTGTTTCTTCTTCTCCCGCTAATTCATCGGTTCCTTCATCCTCTTCGATTGGAATTACTATTTCATCAGTTTCTTCAGTAGTAGATGAGTCTTCCGTTGTAGTGCTTGATGATGAACTGCCACCACCTCCTGCATAAACGATAGGTTCTCCACCTACTATTGTTGCTGTTGTCGATGGTGATGTATTAAGAGCTGAATCTTTTAATGTTATTATGTATGTATTTGATACATTCGCAGTTACGCTTACTGTAACGCTTGTTGTCCCGGTTCCTCCTATTGATGATCCACTATTCACACCATTTACGAATATCGATGTACCAACTTCACCCGATACGGCAATTGTCGTTGTAGCTGCGGATGCAGGTGATCCATATGATAATGTTGGTGCTGCTGGATTAACTGTGTCCATTGTAATCGTATATGTACCCGTACCGGACCTATTGAAACTGTAATCTTCCGAGCATAAATTAAATATATTTGCACCTTCAACCAAGGTGACAGCCTTTGTCCATGTTGTCGAACTGTCTGTTTTTCCAGTCCAAACAGAACCGTCATTTTCCACATTTGCATATGCCTCTTTTGTACCTGTAAATGTGTAAGCTGCTATAGCGGTTGGACTTGTTGAGCTTGTTACCGTTATATCTGCTGGAGGGGTTGAGTCTTGCGTAATTACTCCTGATGGACCGCTTGCTTCTGATGTTTTTTTAGTACTTATGTCAACTATTGTTGCGTAAAAATAACTTCCCGGTAGTGCTGCGAAATCCGCATTTAATTCAAATGCTCCGCTTGTAATAGTTGTGTTTCCTTCGTAATTCATAAGAGCCGGATTTGTACCATCCGTTCCACTGTAAATATCTACTGTTGTTCCATCGGCGAATCCCGTTATTGTGCCTGCAACCTTACTGGTTGTGTTTGTCGTAAATATTAAAGTTGATGTATTCCATGCCCCTGGAGTTGTTATTGTTATAGGTTTGCTTGGAGTGCCGTTCTGATATACCAAATTACCTCTAATTAAATCTACCGGTCCGGCACCGGTTGAAATACCAAACGAATCGCTGTTTTTTATTACATTCCCTTCCCCTGTTGTTACTCCTCCTATGATGGTTCCGGTTACTCCGTTGTCTATCAGTATTCCTTCAAAGCTGTTGCCCAGATCATAAGCCATGGTTCGATCCGTTGAAATGAAGTTTCCATTGATTGTTGAATTATTTCCACTTTCAATACGGATTCCTGCGCCATTACTGTTGGTTATTACATTCCATCCGGTTGTTCTTGTATTGCCTATTGTTAATGAACTTGAGTTCACGATTCTAATTCCGGCTCCGGCGTTACCTACATTTGTCGCAGCTGTCTCGGCTTTATCCGAACCTATAAGTGATGAGAAAATGCCAACATTATTTGTATCTTGGATTGCAATCCCGCCTTTATTTCCTGATATTACATTTGTTGCGATTGCGGATGTTTGATCTCCTATTTTAACGAATGATGTTGATGCACCTTTTATATAAATTCCTGCCCATCCGTTTGAGATTTTCGATGATCCGGTCAAATCTAATCCGATTATATTACCGCTTATTGATCCGCTTGCACTTGTGCCTGAAATAGCAACTCCGGTTCCGGAATTACCTGATATTACATTAAACCCCGTCGTTAAGTTGTTATTTCCGATTGTGAAACCTGATTCCGATATGTTTATACCATTACTTCCATTTGCCAGTGCTGCTGTTCCTGTGGCGTTTGTCCCTATTATTGTTGAATAGATTGCCACATCTTCAACCCCCGATGTTTTTATACCGTTATTTGTATTTCCCGAAATTACATTTGTGATACTCGCGCTTGAATCTTTTCCTATGATATTTAAACCAATGGCATTTTCAATAAAAATACCGTCTGAAGTATTTGGTATTGCCGATGTGCCATCGAAAGAAGTTCCGATATAGTTACCGGATACCGTATCGTTTTTTGTATTACTTCCCACATAAATTCCTCTATTCCCATTACCCGAGATTACATTAAACCCCGTAGTAAGACTACTGTTACCTATATTTATCATAAAACCTTCCAAGTCTATTCCATGTATGCTATTTGCTATCGCACCGGTTCCCGCTTCGTTTGTCCCTATATATGAACTGTATATGTTGCATTTTGCGCTTGCATAAATCCCGGACCAATCATTCCCCGATACTACATTAGTTGCCGTTGCAGAAGACGCATCGCCAATTGTTATTGTCGGATTTGAACTTGATGTATCTATTCGTATGCCGTTTTGTCCATTACCCAAGTCTAATGTGCCATCTGCGGTTGTCCCTATGTAATTGCCTGAAACTGTTATATTTGGCACGACACCTGTTACATTGCCTGTTATGTTTATACCGTGAGTGGAATTTCCGGAAATTATATTTCTTCCATTGGCACTATTTTCTCCTATTACTGCCGTAGATCCGAAATTTTGGAATATTATACCTTGGCCGTTTGGGATCGCTATATTCCCAGCCGGGTTTGTACCTATTTTATTTCCTTTTACAGTTGTTGAACTCTGGATTTCTATGCCCCAATTTGTATTCCCCGATATTACATTCCCGTCTCCTGCCGTATTGCCTCCGATTATTGTATTTGTCGGATTGTTGCCAACCACTATACCTTTCGCATTTGGGATGCTAAGACTGCCATCAGCTTTTGTACCTATATAGTTGCCTTTTACAGTTGTACCTGATCCTCCTTGTATGAATATTCCTTCGTTTGTATTTCCTGAAACGACATTCATCTGTCCAGCTGCATTCCCTCCGATTACCACATTTGATGGAGTTCCATTCGTTCGTATTCCAATGCCGTTTGCGATTGCGGCACTACCTGCGGCATTAGTACCTACATAATTTCCATATATATAAACTCCGTTTGAAGAATTTTCTTGTGAAATTCCAAGACTTGAATGTCCGCTTATTACATTCCCTTCACCGGCATTGCTTCCTCCTATTGTTACATTGCTTGTTCCGAGAATTTCGATACCAATTGCGCTTGCTCCAAGTACTGCCGATCCGTCAGGTTTAATCCCTATATAATTTCCTTTTATTACCGTTCCGCTTGCGCCGCTTCCAATTGAAATTTCTGCCGCATCGTTGTCGGCGATGACATTTCTTTCCGCCGTCGTTGAGCCTCCTACCACATTACCTGTACCGCTTATGCTAATACCAAACTGATTTGCACCGCTTGCAGTATTGTCTGTTTTAACTCCGATATTGTTTCCAACAATAACATTGGAGGTACCGTTGATTGCAATAAATTTTTGAGAATTGCCCCAGAAATAGTTCCTATCTGTACCACCGATTCCGCCGATAGTATTTGTATCCCCAAGTATATCCAATAGGTTGCCAGTTGTTGTGAATCCGTACAATTCAAGACCTTTTATCGTGCTACTACTTGCATTAAGCATTATTCCGGTTTGACTATTCCCGTTTATTTTCGTGTCGCCTCCACCATCTATAACGATAGTATCTGTTATCTGCGGAAGTGGTGATAAAAGAGTGATAGTCCCTCCACTGATTGCCGCATCAAAAGTTACAGAGTCTGATCCAACCGTGTTGTTAGCAACACATATCGCTTCTCTTAATGAAATTTGTACATCCGTACCCGGGAGATTTACCGCCGTGATTGTGGCGCAGTCACCGGAATCGTTTACATCGCTGGTTGTATCAACCGTGAATGATGCCGCTTTTGCCAAAGGTATTTTCTGCAAATAACCTGTTGGTAAAACAGATGTTATAACCAGCCATGATAAGAAAATCGATGGCAATACTTTTTTCATTTTTGCTGACATGTTTATATTTTTGTTAGATTTTATCTTGGTATTATAGCAGAAAACATGCCAAAAAACAACCCTTCCGGTGCTGTATTTTGTAGGGCTGCCTGGTTCCTTACTCCAGGGCTTCCAGTTGTTTTCTTAACTTCTCCAGTCTTGCGACAATCTCCTCTTTTCTAATCCGTTCTTTTTCAACCACTTCTTTCGGAGCTTTGTTTACAAAACCGGCATTCCCCAATCTCTTTTCAATAAAATCTATTGTTTCTTCCATCTCGGCAATTTCTTTTCCGATTCTCTTACTCTCTTTTTCTTTATCGATAAGCCCTTCTAGCGGTAGAAATATATCAATATCTTTTTCTGCGGACATAAGCGCGTTTTTGACTTTCGGGCCGGATTTTACAACCTCAAGTTCCGACAGATTAGCCATGCGCGTAATTATCGCTTTTTTTTCCTTAATTAATTTTTCATATTTACCCGCATGAATTATCGCATTTATTTTTCTTGTAACATCCACACTGCTCTCCACCCTTAACGCTCTGATTTTAGAGATTATATTTTTTACCATTTCTATTTGTCCTTTTTCTTTTTTGAAATCCATTTTTTCATCTACTTTTGGCCATGGTTCGGATATTAGAAGAGTTTTTTGACCTAAATTTTCCCAAATCGTTTCTGTTACAAAGGGCGTGAAAGGATGCAGTAATATTAAAATTCTCTTAAATACGAAACTTAAAACTTTTGGATTTTTATTTACCTTGCTCATTTCGAGATACCAATCGCAAAACTCTCCCCATAAGAAATCGTAAACCTCCGTTCCCGCATCTGAAATCGAGTATTTTTCAAGCTTCTTTGTCGTGTCTCCGATAACCGTATTAAGACGGGTCAAAATCCATTTATCCGTTTCAGAAAGTTCGGATTCAATTACATCTTTTTCAGTAACCGAGTAATCATTTTCTTCTATATTCATGAGCACGAATCTCGCGCTGTTCCAGATTTTATTAACGAAATTTCTATATCCGGCAATTTTCTCTTCATAAAGCCTAATGTCATTTCCCGGGCTTGAGCCGATTATAAGGCTCAATCTAAGCGCATCAGCTCCATATTTTGCGATCATATCAAGCGGATCAATACAAGTTTCCGGCTTGGATTTGCTCATTTTTTCACCTGTTTTCGTTCTTACAAGTCCATGCAAATAAACCGTCTTAAATGGTATTTCATTAAGGACGTAAGTTGTCATAAGAATCATCCTCGCAACCCAGAAAAACAAAATGTCGTAACCTGTTTCCATAACGGATGTCGGATGAAATCGCTTGAGATCTTCTGTCTTTTCTGGCCATCCGAGAGTCGAAAAAGTCCAAAGTCCCGAAGAGAACCATGTATCAAGAGTATCTTCGTCTTGCTTAATATTTGTACTTTTACATTTGGTACATTTTTTCGGCGGCGTGGCTGAAACGATAACCTCATCACAATCTTTACAGTAAAAAACCGGTATTCTGTGTCCCCACCAAATCTGTCTTGAGACGCACCAATCGCGGAGCTTCTCCATCCAATGATAATATGTCTTATCGAGTCTGTTAGGTAAAATTTCCACAGAGCCGTTTTTTACAACTTCGATGGATTTTTCTTTGAGTGTTTTTCCACCAAGTCGTTTAACTTTCTTATTAACATCAATAAACCACTGCTTGGAAGTTAGTGGTTCTACCGATGTTCCACATCTGTAACAAACAGATAATTGATGTGTGTAATCTTCGGTTTTCTCAAGAAGTCCCATCTTGTCCATATCTTCCAAAATCGCTTTTCTACATTCAAGCGTTGTCATTCCAGCGTATTTTCCACAATTCTTCATCATTCTCCCCTCTTCATCGATTATTTTTTTCATCGGTACTCCGTGTCTTTTCGCGATATCGAAGTCTGTGAAACTATGAGCTGGTGTCACTTTTATCGCACCCGAACCGAATTCCGGATCGACAGCTTCATCCCCTACAACCACTATCTCGAATTCGCCAAGTACCCCCGGAATCATGTATTTTTTACCAATCATTTTCTTGTATCTTTTGTCCTTTGGATGCACGGCAACGGCTGTATCACCCAGTTTTGTTTCCGGTCTTGTTGTGGCAAGAGAAAAAGGTCCATATTTAAGCCAATAAAGCTTGGTTTTTTCCTCTTTATAATCGACCTCGTCATCGGCAAGAGTTGAACCGCATCTCGGACACCAGTTCACTATACGATCTCCCCTGTAAATCAGCCCATCCTCATGCATTCTGGCAAAAACCTCCATTACCGCTTGTGAGAGTCCGTCATCGAGTGTGTATCTCTCTCGACTCCAGTCACAGCTTGAACCCATTTTTCTAATCTGATTTCTTATTGTCGATTGTGAATTTGCTACGAATTTTTTAACTTCATCCAGAAATTTTTTCCTACCAAGATCGTGTCTTGAAATTCCTTGTTCCGCAAGCACTTTTTCAACCTTGTTTTGAGTCGCTATTGCCGCGTGATCTGTTCCCGGAATCCATAAAGCTGCATGACCATCCATGCGCTTGTATCTAATTAGGACATCTTGAATTGCCAACATAATCGCATGACCGAGATGAAGAGTTCCGGTCGCGTTTGGAGGTGGCATTGCAATCGAGAATGTTTTTTTGGCATTTGATGGCTTAAAACTGCCACTTTCTTCCCATTTTTTATAAATATTGTTTTCGAATTGATTTGCGATATAAGCTTTGTCGAGCATTGTGAGTAGAGTTACAGAATGCAGAATTACAGAATTACAGACTGAAGAAAACATTATACTTATAACAGAAAAGGCTATCAGGAGTAAAGTTTGACAATCCTATCCTATAGGTGTATAGTTAACATTAGAAATAAACAATAAATGGCTGACGAATTATCAAAAAAATCCGCTGAAATAAAGACTTCCGTCTCTTCAAAGACTGAGGTTGCTGAAGGCGCTGCTATCCCGGAATCCGACGAGGCGAGTGAATTTGTTGATAAATTGCCAAGCGAGAAGGGTGAAAAATCCGCTGAAGACACTGCTGTTTCAGCAGGTGGCGGCAATAAACAGGCTAAAGATGATAAAGCTGCAGCCATATTGGCAGAGCTTGAACCCAAAGAATTGCCACCAAGAAATGTTATGAAAAGGCAGGTTCAAGATGTATTAGTGGGGCAAGAAAGTTTGCTCAGGAAAGAGGCTAGAAAATACGAACGACAAGGGAATCCTTACAAATTAAATATCGCCCTTCAGAAGATAAGGGAGATTAGGCTTATCCTTGCGGA
The DNA here is from genome assembly GCA_041666465.1 of Candidatus Altimarinota bacterium. Taxonomy (GTDB): domain Bacteria; phylum Patescibacteriota; class Gracilibacteria; order UBA1369; family UBA12470; genus XYC2-FULL-41-22. The sequence continues at coordinate 4,323 of JBAYGX010000034.1, read as the reverse complement.
TTTGGCAAAGGCGACTTACGAGATTCTTAAGAATCTTTGGTTTAAGTATGTGCATAATGAGAAGAGGGTGTGAAGAAGTAGGAAAAGTTGGGTAAGTGACATAGTGACATAGTTAAGAGAAGATGGTGGTTTTCAAGTTGTAAGTTGTTAGTTACAAGTTCCAAGTTCCCTGCTATAATTCCGTCGCCTTTTTACTCGTGTCATGATGAAAGATTTGAAGTCAAAAATTCTGGCTCTCAAAAAAGAAAAAAATGCGGTGATTTTCGCGCATAATTATCAACGCGCGGAAGTTCAAGAGGTTGCGGATTTTGTCGGTGATTCTTTTAATCTTGCGCAAAGAGGGCTCGAAATCGATGCCAATATTATTGTTTTTTGTGGGGTAAGTTTCATGGCTGAGACTGCCAAGATTTTAACTCCTCAAAAAAAAGTTCTACTGCCAAGTTTAGGTGCGGTTTGCCCGATGGCGGCAATGATAGATGTCGTGCGTGTTCTTGAATTGAAAAAAGCTCATCCGAATGCGGCAGTTGTTGGTTATGTAAACACTACTGCGGATGTTAAGGCGCTGTGTGATATCTGTTGTACTTCCGCGAATGCTGTTAAAATAGTTAACTCTTTACCTCAAAATGAGATTATAATGGTGCCTGATAAAAACCTTTCCGATTATGTCCAACTCCATACCAAAAAAAGAATCATACCTGCAGAAGGTTTTTGCTATGTTCACAGCAAGATTTTCCCTGCTGCGGTCGCATCGGCTAAAAAGGAGCATCCGCAAGCCGAAATCCTCCTCCACCCGGAATGCCCGCCTGAGACACTTAAACTTGCCGATAAGGTTTTGAGCACTGCCGGAATGTTAAATCATGTTCTCAAATCTAATTTGCGTGAGTTCATTATCGGAACCGAGGAAGGTATGCTTGAGGTTTTGTCTTCTCATGCGCCAAATAAGGTTTTCTATGGAATTGGTGGTCAGTGTATTCAGCAAAAGAAGGTTAATCTTGAAAGGGTTTATGAATGTTTGAAGGATGAAAAGAACGAGATTACTGTTGATCCGATTGTGGCGAAAGGTGCGCTTAAGGCAATTACGAAAATGCTTAAAGCAGGAAGAAATGATTAAAGAATTTACAGATCCGGGAGCGCTTACGGTTACAAATAAGTTGTATGCCGATTATTTGCAGGGGTTGGTTGACTTGTGGTTTCTTGGTGACCTTGGGACGAGTGGTCGTGATGTTACGACGGAAACCGTAGTCTGTCCCGGGACGGTCGAGGCGGAGATTTCGTGTAAAAGTAATGGGATTATCGCTGGTATGGAAGAAATCGGATGGTTGTGCGAGAAGCTATCAGCTATCAGCTTAAAGCTCACAGTTAAAGATGGGGAAAGAGTTAAGAAGGGACAGGTAATCGCGCGAATCAGCGGTGATTATAAGACTCTCATGCGATACGAGAGGATTTTACTCAATATTCTTCAGAGGATGAGCGGAATTGCAACTTATACCGCTTCCCTATCGGCCAAGGTTCGCAAATATGGCGTTCGTTTGGCTTGTACAAGAAAGACTTATTGGGGAATGTTGGATAAAAAAGCTTGCGCGGTCGGTGGTGGAGCAACGCATAGATTGGGGCTTTGGGATGCCGTTCTTGTTAAAGATAACCATTTCGATATGGGGTTCAATCTTGGTCGTGTTAAGGGTGTTAAATTTGTGGAGATTGAGGTGGAAAATTTACGCCAACTCGATAGGGCGATTGCGAAACTTAAGAGTGTTAAGTTGCCGAAAATCGTGATGCTGGATAATTTTAATATTAAAAAAATTCCGGAGGCGATAAAGAAGTTGCGTCCGGAGAAGATTGCGATTGAAATTTCGGGAGGGATTAACGAGAAAAATCTGGTCAAATATGCGAAATTTAGACCCGATGTTATTTCGATGGGGAGCCTGACTCAGAGAGCGAGGGTGATGGATGTGGGGATGGAGGTAGTCAGCAAGACAGCAGAATAACTAGTAACTAACAGTTTGCAACTGGTAACTTAAAGAGCTTTGCTTACGCAAAACAGCTTATAAGTTAGGTTCAGTTGTCAGTTCCATCCCATCAAATGCATATGCACATGCATGACCTCCTGCCCGCCTTTTTCGCCGACATTAAATTGGAGTTGATAGCCTTCTGCGCCTTCTTGTTTCGCCAGTTTATTTGCGACATTTACCATATGACCGACGAGATGGTCGTGTTTACCCTCTTCCAGATCTGACACCATAGCGATATGTTCTTTTGGTACGATCAAAAGATGAATCGGAGCTTTTGGATGGATATCCTTGAAAGCTACGCAAATTTCGTCTTCGTGAAGTTTAGGCGAAGGAATTTCGCCCGAGATTATCTTGCAGAAGATACAGTCTGACATGTTTGTTTTTTGTTAGGGGTGCCTTACGCCTACTTAACTAATGAGTAAGTTGCACGACCCACTCTAACAAAAGATGCTCTTTTTTGTAAATTCAAAGAAATTGTTCCGGCTTTCACTTGGCGTTGTTTCAAAACACCTTCCATAATCTCTTTCTTGGTCATTTTGCCGTTTTTTTCAAGAAGTTTCTCGATAATATCGGCAACTGTTCCTTCGCTATAACCCCATTCTCTCAAAGCGTACAATCCACGACCGACAAGAACGAATTTTTCACATCTGATAAGTTCATTATGGACAGCTTGGACGGTAACAACTTTTTTATCAAATTGCGCTTCTGTAATCTTGTTTGCCAATTCAACGAAATGAAGAGAACGGCCTGCTTTCTTAAGTACAATATAAGCTTTGTCTCTGATGCTTTTTGGATTCACATGTCTCCAAGTCATAAGTCCGTATTCGGAACCTACGCGCTTTAGCATTTTATCGACTTTCAAGCACGAGGTGATGAAACTTTCACTCAAATCCTCCCCTTGTGCCTTCAAGTCCGTTTGAATATCGCGAGCGAGTTTCATTTCAGCTATGATGTCGCCTTTTTCCGCAAGTTTGGCTTTTGCCAATTTAAGGACTTTCTCAATAGATTCGTTTTTTGTGCCTTTTGAGTACCAGAATGTGTGATAAAGATTGATTTGTTCGTTTTCCTCGATTTCTTCATTTACGGAGAGGCTAAGACCGATAATATTGTGGTCGATTTCTGTTGGACTCTTAATTTGGTTGATAATGCCGGCAATTATGTCGTTTTCCAACATTACACCTCCGGCATTTTTCATGAGGCCGAGTGTGATTTCAGTAAGAAGGTTTAACTTGGTGTTTTTTGAGGTTCTTCTTAGTTTTGTTAGGGCGATTTTCTCGATCTGTCTAACGCGTTCTCTTGTGACCGATAGACCTTTTCCTATGCTTTCGAGGGTCTGTCTTGGTCTATTATTGAGTGAGAATCTTTTTATTACGACATCCTTTTCTTTTTCGGATAAAACCATGAACAGTTCTTCGAGCACTTCCGCTAGATTTATCTCTGCGATTGAGATTGTTTGTGAGTTGGATGTCATAAGGTAAAATGTTATTTCTTAATCTGAAAGGGGTGAATAATACCCCTATCTTGCAAACTTGTCAAATGGAAAATTATTATCTGTTATAAGTCAAATGCGGGAGGTAATTATAGAATGAAAGAGAGCAAACAGCAAGATGCAGACAGTAGAGTAGCTTATAGCTTGGAGATTATAGGTTATATATGAAGAGTGAAAATTCATGCCGTTGTTTGCTAATACTTATTCGTTTGTGTATTCTTAATCTCTTTAAATTTTAAAATCCTTGAAGATGACTCTTTCAACCCCAAGGTCGGTTGAACAAGCGGAATCATTTAGCGTACCAAGAGTTGGTATGAAGATATTTGTAAAACCGGAAGAGAGACAAAGGTTGGGTGAAATACCTGTTGTACTCCCTGATCAATTTGAGCTTTCGGAAATTCATCTAGTCGCTTCATCTTTGAAAATTATTGAAATTGGGGAAGGTGACAAAGAGGGCCTTCTTAAGGTTAACCTTGGACTTGGTCGTAGGACGCTCCGTGCTCAAGATGTGTGGGTGCAAACGAGTTCTTTATTGGAATCCGGTTTGTGGAAAATTGATAGGCGGCGTGGCAATCCGTTAGAAGGAGATAGGTTAGATGAAATCCGCACTGTCGATGAAGTACATTTAAGACGTGGTGATGTAAAGAGAAAGGTGTTACTACTAGCTAAGAGATGATTCTAGAAAGATCTCCAGGGCTTTTAACAGATCCTTCTCCTTTATAATTGTTTTATCCTTGTCGAAATCGTGGATAAACTCGATTGCCTTCTTGGTACATGCGGTATGTACAAATATGTAAGGAATATTACATTTGTGCTTCTTAAGGG
>JBAYGX010000033.1:0-13725 GCA_041666465.1 Candidatus Altimarinota bacterium | reverse complement strand
TCATGAGTTATTTGAGTTAAATTATAGATATAAGTCGTAAGTTATAAGTCTTTTTTATTACTATGTCACCTCCCATACTTCTTCTACTTCTTCAGACTTCCCACAGTTAGCACTCCAAATTGAGCAGTGCTAATTTTATGGAAACACAAACATATGGTCAAGCGATTTTCCCAACCGTACTTGACGAAAAAGGTGAAATATGCCACTATGCCACCTTAAAAACGATCATGGAATTTCCAAGGTTATCAGATCTGGCAAAAAAAACCATCCTGCTAATGGGATTATCCTCAATAGGATGTGCACATGCCCATCCTACTACAGTACCGCCTCCGCCCGGCATTGATAACTGTAGTCCCGCAACCCCGGATTCATCTGCTTTTTACCACAAAGCAAGTACTCATGGACCAAGGTTTTTCGAAAGATTAAATCGGCAAATTGAAAAAGATTCTTACAGTTTTGAAATACTTAAAGAAGGAGCCCCTGGAGGTCCAATCATAATATTGCTTTACGATTCTCACGGGACTCCGGAACCGGAACAAGCCAAATTGAAATACCTTAGAAGTAATTTTGGAATCGATTTGGTTGGACTGGAAGGAATAATTTACAACCCCCCTCCGGACATTCCTCCTAATTTAAGTAGAGGAGAGGTAACCTTGGACAACAATTGTTACACAACTGTGGGACTGGGAGATTGGAATCTTGAAAACCCGGCTCTAAAAAAAGAGTTTGCACTAACATACATTGGTTATTTTTTTAATCATAAAAATGTTGAATTCCTTAAATCCAAAGAGGGAAACATGACCGATTTCGAAAGACTCGATTTGAAACTTTCCGAAGCCTCAATGCAAGTTTCTTTAGGCAACATGAACGGCATGCTCTATAACTACGGTATTGATCCTTACAAAGACACTGATCAGGATAAATTCAAAGAGTTTGTTGGTAACGCCTTGGCAACTATTGATTTAACAAGATCCGATTTGGAGAAAAAAGATGGAGAATCCGAAGAACAATATCTAAAAAGATTGGAATCTATTTCGGATCAAGCAAACTCAACTTTTAGAGAAGCACATGAAAACGATGTTTACCGAAACCGAAACATAGTAGCCACTAATGCATTCGCTCAAGCTTTAACAAGCCAATCACCTCCGGTTGGAGTTATCATCTTTGGCGCCTTACACTTCACTCGACCTAATACTATCCCTGACGATAATTTGACAGAAGCGTTGCATAGAAAAATGCCAACCGCAACAATCGTTCGTTTTAAAAGTCTTTTCGAAATACAGTAAAAATTTCATATATCTCGAACGATTCCGCAACGCCAGGCCGGTACGGCCCATACTATAAGCATGATTGCGTATGCAATCTCCTTATCCCTTTCGAGAGGATCATGTATCCTCGAGAAGAATCAGTAAGTGAGGACTAGTGAGAGGTATATGATTTTTTTATTCCGCATACGCTTCCTCCCTGCGTTCCCTAATCACATCAACCTTTATCTGTCCAGGATACTTAAGGTCATTTTCGATTTTTCTAGCTATTTCATGCGACAATTTAATCGATTGCAAATCATCAACCTTGTCAGGATCAACGAACACACGAACTTCCCTACCGGCCTGAATCGCATAAGATTTCTTAACACCACCAAACGAATTAACCATATTTTCAACCTCATCCAACCTCTTAACGAAATTATCAAGATTTTCCTTATTAGCTCCAGGTCTCGAGATAGAAATAAGATTTGCCGCCTGAACAATTTTCGCCTCAATACTCTCAGCATCAATATCGCCTTCATGAGCCTCAACACAATGAATAACATCTTCGGAAATTCCGAATTTCTTCAAAATATCGCGACCGATAGTAGCATGTTTACCTTGAATCTCATGATCGACAGCCTTGCCAATATCATGTAACAAACCGGCTTTCCTGCAAACATTCGCATCGGCACCCAATTCGGTAGCCATATGAGCCGCCAGGAAAGAAACTTCCATCGAATGCTTGAGAACATTTTGCCCATAGCTAACCCTGAATTTCAAACGACCAAGAATTTTTATCAAATTCAAAGGCAAACCGATAACACCTGTTTCAATAGCAGCTCTTTCTCCCAACTCTTTAATCAAAGTATTAACCTCTTCTTTCACTCTCTTAACCATTTCTTCAATTCTTGCCGGATGAATTCGTCCATCCTCAACCAACCTTTCAAGAGCAACCTTGGCAATATATCTTCTCACAAGGTCAAAACCACTTATAACAATCGAACCCGGAGTATCATCAACAATCACATCCACACCAGTAACCTGCTCAAAAGTATTTATATTTCGACCCTCTCTACCGATAATACGACCTTTCATTTCATCAGTTGGCAGAGCAACAATCGTAGCTGTCGATTCAACAGCGGTCTCAGCCGCATACTTCTGTATCGCATCGGCAATAATATGTTTAGCTCGCTCATTAGCTTCACCCTTAATAGAAGCTTCAAGTTTTTTAACATGAGCGACTATTTCATCTTTAGACTCATCCTCAACTTTTTTCAAAAGCAGAACCCTTGCATCATCTTTCGTCAAATTAGCAACTTTCTCCAACTGTCCTTTCTGTTGTTCGTAAATCGACTGCACTTCAGACTTCAACTGCTTAACAGAAGTAACCTTTGATTCAAGCTCCTCCTTAAGCCTTTCAGCGGACTCCATTTTTTGATCAAGAGTTTCCTCTTTTTTAACCAACCTCTCTTCAATAGCTTGCAGCTTAACTCTTTTCTCTCGTTCATCCTTTTTCGCCTCTTCTTGAATCTTAAAAGCTTCATTTCTTGCCTCAAAAAGCAACTCCTTCGCCTTGGAATCGGAATCACGAACCACTCGTTTTTTCTCCTCTTCAGCCTTCACCTCTTCAGCCTTCTTCTGAACCGTTCGTACATACATACCCGCCCCTCCTCCGATCACAAGTCCGATGACCAACATCAGAATTGAAATAATGGTACCCATAAAAAATAAAAGGTTATCAGTCCTCTCTTTAATTTAAGAATACGAAAATTACACATCTATAAAAGCCAGATCCGACACGGATCTCTTCCCAACCTGTTTATTTTAAGGAAATTTTTAATCAATTTATTTGCTTTGCTACAGATGGTTTTAAGTTCTTCTTAAACCAGAAAGGTTTTGTTATTACTAAATAAAATTTAACGGACTTATAAGGGCATGTCAATTGACTTCAATATTATATAATGTTTTGCTAACGCCAAACGATTTATAATAAAAGTCGCTTCGCGACTACTAAAACCAACAAAATGTACCAAAAAATCATCAAAAATGTTCTTGCGATATCGTGGATTTCTGTTGTCATATATTTTTATTTCAAAGATCACACCTATTACGCATCCGGTATTACGCCTTCGCTCAAGTACCTCCTATTCGTACTAATCGTACCGATTATATACGGATGCTATAGCCTACACAGATGGTTTAATGAAGGGGAAAAGACAACAAGTATAAAAATAACAATACCTCGCTTACTAATAGCATTTTTATTATTAATACTTTTGGCGGGAAACGCGGCTTTTTTTGTAAAAACGCCATCTTTCTACCACGGCGCGAGTATATTCACGACAAGTGATGGTCAATTAAAAGAGGTCCCTGATCTTTCACAGCTTGGAGAAGGTGATACTTTGGTTATCGCAAGCGAATCGGCATTCGAAGGAACGGACAATGTAACAAACGAAAATACCGACCCGTCATTTGCAAGCCGTTTTGAAGAACCATCGTTCTGGCAAATTCAATGGGGCCTCATGACAAAAAGCATCGGAATAATCTTGATACTGTCGTTAATAACACTTATCGCGACATCCCTCGGACACACGATACTCAAGCTGATAAGAAAAGATGCGGTGCTTGATATCGACCATACTATAATCTCCTTCGGCACAGGACTTTTCGGAATCATCCTTGTATCTTTCATAATCGGCTCACTCCACATACTGACAACATATTCGGCATGGGGAATGCTTATCATATTACTTGGAATAAGCTTCAAGTCCTTAATAGAAACCATAAAGAAACTCCTGAAATTCAATTACAATTTTGAAACGAAATTTTTAGATATAAATCTATTTATAATTTTTGTTCTTGCACTTTTTATAAGTATGAATTTCATAGACAGCATCTCTCCACTTCCAAGGGCATGGGACGGCATGAATCAATATGTAAACATCGCAAAAAGGATAGAAGAAGCGAAAGGACTTATACAAATAGGTGGCAATTACTATTGGGAACTTTTCATGAGCCTTGGATTCATCGCATTTAAATGGACAACAATAACATTGAATCTGTCCGGATTTTACCCGGCACTATTATCACTAATAGTTCTTTTCGTAATATTAAGAAAATTTTCTTCACAAACAACCTCATTATTAATATCAGCAGCACTTTATACAACACCTTTATTTTTATTCCACGGCGTTGAAGAAAACAAAGTGGACCTTGGCGTATTGCTAATAAGCATAATCGCATTTCTGGCATTGTATAAAGGCTTTTTCGAAGAGAATAAAAAAAATCAACTTATACTTATCGGAATAGCGGGACTATTGTCAGGATTTTGCTTGGGCATCAAACTTACAAGCCTTATACTGATTTTTACTTTGTTGACAATCATTTTATATAAAGAATTTAAAAAAACCGGAGCCATATCAGGCATATTTTTCTCAATCGGAATATTCTTACTAACACAAAGCGCAAGCATTACAAAAGACATACCGATTTCGAATGAAATATTCGGGATAATCGGGATTGTGTTAGTCGCAACATCCATAGTTTTGATAACGGCACGACTAATCAAAGGAAATTTCAGAAGTTTATTGGCACCGTTAATTTTCATAACATTAAGTGTCATCGCATTTTCACCATGGATGATAAAAAATTACACAGAAACCCACTCACTAAGTTCGAATGGACTATTGTTTGGTGAAAATCCTCAACCAACAATAGACTACAGCTTATTGGAAGGAGACTTGGCAATAGATAGAGCCACATGCACATCAACCGGAACAAAAGAAGAATTAGACAGATATGTTGGATATGACACGAATGCGATAAGAAAATATTTAACACTCCCATGGCATCTAACAATGAATGACATTGGAGTACATGGAATATATGTGGATTTCGGGTGGATCCCATTGGCAATGTTTATCGGGCTCATCCCGTTTATAAAACCAAAGAAACTCGATCTCAAATGGGCAATTCCAATAATTTTTTTCGTAACATATTGGATTTTATGGCTGATAACAAGTACGGGGATAATCTGGTATGGTCTACCAGGGTTTCTGGCAATAAGTATTCTTGTTGCAGGACTGATTGAAAACTACAAACAACCAGAAGGAAAATTTAATAAATTTGTTATTGGAGCACTTGTATTCATCCTCCTAATCCCGGCACTATCTTTCAGATTATCAAGTTTCGGAAAAGGCACATTGTTACTTTATACGGCAGACATCATGACAGCCGATGAAGCGACAACAAGCATATTCCCATACGGACTGGAAGTACGCGACCTTTTCGAAGCGGATCAAGACGGAAAATACGACCTTATTTGGAAAGTCGGAACATCATTAAACTATTTTATAGCGGACAATTTTTGGCGAACATATAACGATCAATACTTGGATGACTTCAATTGTCTATACTTCGATAGGAATCCAGAACTGATGACTGAACGATTAAAAGCCCTTGGATTCGGATATATAATTTTTGATTATTACACAAACACAATCAGTATCGATCCCGACGGGACATTAAACGAAAAATATCAAGCCGCAATAGACTATTTGTTAAACTACACAGATATAGTCATCCCAGATTACTACAGAGGACATTTGGTGGCAAAAATTAAAGGGACTTAGAGCCCTTCCGGAAATAACTTGGTCGGGATTCGGCTTCAGATATGCCCGAAATTCATTTTTTCTGATTAAGCAGAATGTGAGGCGTAATAGCATTAGGTGTTTCGCTGACGCGAAACGACTTAATAATATTGCGCAAGGGATCGCTTCGCTTCCCTAGCGCTGTACGATGAACATTCTGCGATTGAGGAAAAAATGAAGATTGGGTTGTATCTGGAGTCGAGACGGATAAGTTATTTCCGGAATGGCTATTAGTAACAACCAACACGAATCCCGCGTTATTAAGTATGTAATGTAATTTTTAACCTCGTTTTATGAAAAAAGCATTTCTCTATTCGTTAATGAGCTTGATTCTTATTTTTTCAATCAATGCTTCGGTATTGGCAACTGCGGAAACCGAAACAACATTTCCGGACCTATCTTCGGATGATCCAAGTACGGAAGCGATAACTTGGATGAAAGAAAACGGCATCGTTGAAGGCTATGCGGACGGAACATTTCAATCACTCAACAAAATCAATCGCGCCGAATTCATGAAAATAGTTGTAGAATCCATAACCGATGACGCGACAGGTTCCAACTGTTTCCCGGATGTAAATGATGAATGGTTTGCAAAATATATATGCTACGGGAAAGAAATTGGTATAGTGGACGGATATCCGGATGGATCGTTTCAACCTGCAAACGAAATAAATTTTGCGGAAGCCAGTAAAATAATCGTAAATGCATTGGACATTGAAACAACAGAAGCAACAGAAACAGATCCTTGGTACAGCGAATTCGTCAAACCGCTTGCCGACTTATCCGCGATACCTCTTTCGATAAGCGACCTCGATAAAGAAGTTGCTCGTGGCGAAATGGCGGAAGTGATTTGGCGCATTGAAGAAGAAAAAACCGATTTAGCCTCTCTTAATTATGAAGAGCTCGAAGGCGACTTGGTAAAAGTTTCTTCATGTGATGAACTCAAAGAACTATTTTTAAGCAATCAACAGGAAATCATTTATTACGATTACGCAGAAGAAGCCACAACCTCGTCAGCCGACGATACGGACACGGGAAGCGAAACAAAAAGCTCCGATTATTCAACAACAAATGTACAAGTCGAAAATGTAGACGAAGCAGACATAATCAAAAATGATGGAGAATACTTATATGTATTGGAAAACAGTTACGACTACGACACTTATACATACTCATATGCGGTTCACATAGTGCACGCATACCCGGCAGACAGTCTTGAAGAGGTATCAAAAATAGCTTTTGACGATGAGTATTTTTCACCATCGGAAATGTATGTCGACGGAGATCTTCTCGTTGTAATCGGCTATACATACGACTACAGCAGTTATTATGACTACGGATATGACGAATATTTCCCTTATTACCATTCATCTCGCACAGCGGTTTACACATATGACATTTCTGATAAAACCGCCCCAACATTAATACGTGCACTATCTTTTGACGGCGATTATAGCGATTCAAGAAAAGTCGACAACACCCTATATTTGGTCTTGAACAAATACGATTTCGATTACTATTACGACACGGAATCCATAAATGTAGAAGAGTTACTTCCAAGATATTATGATTCGACAGCGGGAGATTCTGGACAAGAACAAATGCTAGCAGGATGCACAGACATAAGTTACATGCCACAAACACGAGATTGGAACTACTTAATCGCGCTTGCAATACCTCTGGATGACGCACAAAGTACCATAGATAAAGAAGTAATCGTCGGAAACAGTGAAAACATCTATTCGTCCACAGACAACCTCTATATCGCATCTACCAACTACGACAGCAATAATTATTATTACGATTGGGAAAATGCAAAAACATTGGTACATCGTTTCTCATTAAACGACGGGGAACTTAATTACGAAGCTTCAGGAAAAATCCCGGGGACCATCTTAAATCAATTCAGCATGGACGAACATGAAGGATACTTCCGTATCGCCGCAACAAAAGGAGATGTATGGGATGTCCTTGTTCCTTCAACAAACAATCTTTATATTCTCGATTCCGACATGAATACAGTTGGATCGGTAGAAGGTCTCGCCCCTGGAGAAACACTTTATTCAACAAGATTCATAGAAGACCGCGGATATCTTGTAACTTTTAAAAAAGTTGATCCGCTGTTCGTAGTAGATCTTTCCGATCCTACAAATCCGGAAGTCCTTGGTGAACTGAAAATCCCCGGATTCAGCGATTACCTACACCCTTATGATGAAAACCATGTGCTTGGATTCGGACTCGATGCAGAAGACGCAGAAGCAACAGAAGAAGCTGCTCGAGGCTTGGATTTCGCATGGTATCAAGGAATGAAGGTAGCTCTATTCGATGTAACCGACCCTGCCAACCCAATTCAAGAATACAGCATAGGTATTGGCGATCGCGGAACTTACAGCGAACTGCTTTATAACCACAAGGCTTTGCTTTTCAGTGCGGAAAAAGAACTACTCGCCTTCCCTATCACAGTCGCGGAAGTAACAGACGAAAACGCCTCTGCGGACACATACGGTGATTATGTTTATCAAGGAGCTTATGTTTACAATTTAAATCTAGACACCGGCTTCTCGTTAAAAGGTACAATCACTCATTACAACGAAGAAGAATATGATAGCGATTATTATTGGTACGATTCGGAAAAAGATATATTGCGCTTGGCTTATATCGACGATTATCTGTACACCGTAAGCAATTACGGAATACAGGTACATGATTTGAATAGCATGGAGAAGTTGGGAGAGATTGTATTGGAATAGCCGGTAGGTGCAAGGGAAGCGAAGCGCTCCCTTGCACTTTTTCATCTTTTTTTAATGTGAATAAGTAAAAATACCCTACATGCTTAAGGTATTTTTACTTTTATTCATACAAATAGCATCAGCCGAAGCAATCCCACTTGAAATAGCGGAAGTTTTTCCAAATCCATCCGGTCAAGACATCAATACGGAATATATAATCATGAAAAACACCGGCAATTTCGAATTGGATTTGAGCGAACTGTATTTGGACGATCGCGAAGGTGAAAGCAGTCCTTTTAAACTAACCGGATATTCCATCGCTCCACTGGGCGAGATAACTCTGATGTCTCAAGAAACCGGAATATCGATTAACAACAATAGTGATGAAGTTAGAATTTTGGATAAAAATCTGGAGCCGATAATCACTCTCGAAATAGACAATGCAGAAGAAAATCGTGGATACTCGGAAAACACAACCAACGAAAACCCTCCCGTAATTACCGAAATCTTACCGAATCCTGAAGGCACGGACGAAGGAAATGAATGGATAAAAATCTGCAACAATTCAAACTCGTCAATAAATTTAAACAATTACTTTCTGGATGACTCCGAGGAAGGAAGCGACCCTTTCCAATTATCAGACATGCTCTACCCTACCGACTGCAGAAAAATAACCGACAGCGAATCAGGAATCACCTTAAATAATTCGGGAGATTCCGTACGAATTTTAGATATGGAGAAAAATATAATTTCAGAAACATCATATGAAAATGCAAAAGAAGATGAAATCATTTACTTGATAGATACCTTAACAAAGGAAAGTGAACCAGTCACATCTGTTATCATCACGGAAATCATGCCAAGTCCGGAAAAAGGAGAAACAGAATGGATCGAGATTAAAAACACAAGCCAAGAAGAAATTTCATTAAACGGACTTTTCCTGGACGATTCGGAAGACGGAAGCAACCCTTATGATCTTTCGGGGATAACGCTTGGACCATTTGAATATAAATCAATCGAAAAAACCGAATCGAAATTGAGCCTGAATAACGACTCGGATTCCGCAAGGATACTCACATCAACAGATGAAGAAATAGACTCTATATCATACGAAACAACACAAAAAGGATTTTCATATCAACTTATAACAATAATCGATCAGGCAACACTTGATTCATATGAAGAATGGCAATGGGCCGAACCCACAAAAGACACAAGCAGCGAAATATTATACAGCATAGAAACGGAAATAATCGGATTCGAAAACGAAACAATTACAACGCAAGATTACGAATTCGACACATCAACATTGGAAATTTCCGGAGAACTAAAAAAAACATCATTCGCGCCAAATACAAAAATCGAACTAACTTATAAAATTTCCGACAACAAAAATGAAATAACAAGTTTCGAAACTGAAAACGGAAATGAATCACAATCAACAGTCAAAATCGGACAAACCGAAAATTCTCTTTACAAAAGATTTCTTCCATACATAACTACGGCAATAATCGCAATAATACTTACCATATACGAATACAAAAAAGGAGGCGCTTAAAGATTTGACTTCTATAAGCGCCTCACAAGATCGCAACATTACTTGCAACCACCGCCGCATCCTCCACCCATAGTGTTAAAAGGTTAAAAATTATTACTTCACTAATGATAATAGTTCCTAATAAGAAATTTTGCAAGCTTTTTAATTAAAGAATCTTCTTGCGCTATGAAAATAAACCTGGTATACGAAAAATCGTTATCAATATAACAAGCTACTGGAAACGAAAGCGAAACACGCAAAAAAAGCGAAAAATTTCAAAAAGTTCTGGAAGCTCGGTCGCAAAGAATTCAACACCCAGTATTTCGATTTAACGAAAGAAGGGGAACTTGTAATTAACGAAGGCAATTACCAATACAATGTTCGCGAGCTTGCAGAAAAATACGGCACACCGCTCAAAATAATGATGCCGTATGTTATCGAACAACGAGTTGAAGACTTGATGGATACTTTCGACGACGCGATTCGCGAATACAAATACAAAGGTCAGTTCTACTATCATTACCCGATGAAAGTG
Organism: Candidatus Altimarinota bacterium; assembly: GCA_041666465.1. Lineage (GTDB taxonomy): Bacteria > Patescibacteriota > Gracilibacteria > UBA1369 > UBA12470 > XYC2-FULL-41-22. The sequence continues at coordinate 3,025 of JBAYGX010000033.1, read as the reverse complement.
AATCAAAGTCGCGAGTTCGTCTTACCGATTATAAGCGAAGGCGGCAATCTCGAAATAACCTCTGCAAATGAATTGTGGGTGGTAAAAAGATTATGGCAACAACACAGATTCAATTCACATATAAAAGTTGTCTGCAACGGTCCAAAAACACAGCAATATCTTGAACTTATAGCCGAACTTAAAAGCAACGGTCTGGACATAGTCCCAATAATAGAAGATTTATCCGAACTGGAATTACTAAAAAAATTCAGAGGACAAGTCGGCGTAAGAGTCGATATTGGCGTAAAAGTAGACTCTTATTGGGATAAAAAAATTGAGCGATTCGGATTATCGATTGATGATGTTTTTGCAGTTGAAAAGATCAGGAACCTGACAATGCTCCACTATCACACTGGATCGGAAATCAAAAAAGAAAGCGATGTGCTTAAACCTCTGAAAAAAGCCATGGATATATATGCAAGATTAAAAAAAATAAACCCTTCCCTCGACACAATAGACATGGGCGGCGGCTTCCCAAGTAATTATTACGGGAAACCGATGTATCCGGTAAAAAGGCTTGTATATAGAATTGTCAGCTTCATGGAAAAATATTGCCGCGAAAACGAACTACAACCACCAAATATAATATGCGAATGGGGTAGCCATGTTGCAGCACCTGCTCAAATAACAGTATTTTCAATTGTAAGTGAAAAAGCCATACCAAAAGCAATGGCGAAAAAATGGTATGTAATAGATGGAAGTTTCCAAACGCAACTGTTAGATACATGGTCGATTCATAAACAATGGCATGTTGTCGCAGTAAATAATGCACGAAATAAAAAAATGACTCGTACTTGGCTTGGCGGACTTTCTTGCGACTCGGATGACAAATATACAGCCGGTGGAAATTACATACTTCTCCCCCGCCTCGAAGACCTGGAAAACGGCACACCTCAATACATAGCATTCCTTGATACCGGGAATTACCAAGATGGATTCGCATGTCATCACTGTCTAAACGCTACACCTGCAAAAGTGGTAGTACAGAATGGCGATGTAACAGTTGTAAGAAAGAGGGAAACACCGGATGATGTTGGTAAATTGTTTGGTTGGTAAGTCGCCGCAGGCCAGTCGCGAAGCGACCTCTTTCCCCTCTTCTCTTCTCCCCTTAATACTTACTACTAGCTACTAACTACTTCCCCATGCACTTCGGCGACATCCCAAAACCATATACAGATTACGAAAAAGCAAAATTCGTGATAATCCCCGTACCGTACGACGGCACAAGCACATGGGGCAAAGGATCTGACAAAGGACCTGCCGCAATTCTCGAAGCCTCGGCAAATATGGAACTTTTTGATATAGAAAGCGACTGCGAACCTTACAGAAAAGGTATATTCACAGACAAACCTGTTACAGAAAACTCATCTCCGGAAAAAATGGTAAAAGCCGTCGAAAAAATTACTTTGAAGCACCTAAAAAACAAAAAAATCACCGTACTGCTTGGCGGAGAACATTCTGTAAGCATAGGGGCAATAAAAGCTCATGCAAATACCGAAAAAATCTCCGTTCTACAACTTGATGCTCACAGCGACATGAGAGATGAATATCTTGGATCAAAAAACAATCACGCATGCATAATGGCACGAGCAAAAGAGATTTGTCCTGTAGTCCAGGTTGGCATAAGAAGCATGGACACGGCTGAAAAGAAAAACATCAACAAAAAAAGAGTTTTCTTCGCACACAAAATCCACGGAAAAACGGACTGGATCAAAAAAGCTGTCTCTTTATTGACCAATAAGGTCTACTTAACTATCGATCTGGATGTTTTTGACCCTTCGATATTACCTTCAACAGGCACACCTGAACCGGGAGGTTTGGGCTGGTATGAAGTTCTGGAGTTAATAAGAGAAGTTACCAAAAAAAAGAAAATAGTGGGATTCGACATAGTTGAACTCGCACCAAATCCGAACGAAAAAGCTTCTGACTTCCTAGCGGCAAAATTGGCGTATTATGTAATGAGTTTGGTGTAAGAATTACAGAAAGCAGAATTACAGAGTTACAGATGGAGAGAAGAGGAATTCAATCTGCAACTCTTTTCTTTGCAACTCTGTAATTCTGTAACTCTGCTTTCTCTCGAAACATTCCACTCGCCTGTAAATTCGCTTTGAAAAAAATATATTGCAAGCATGCGGGAGCTTCAATATATTGGGGGTCGAAGAAGGAAAACACACAATGTATTGTGGCAAAGACCGAATAATTATGTTCTAAGATAACTCACGAGGATTCCTATTTATCGACCGGCGCAAAGAAGCGCATCGACACGAAAATTTCATCAAAACGACCTCTTTTTTTTCGCGTTGCCACTAACAGGCCGGTAGCGAAGCGAACGGCCCACTACTATAAGCCTGATTGCGAACAGTCCCGAAGGGATAAATAATATAAGCAACTCACCAATAGGCGATTACCATAATGCAATCTCAATCGTAAAAAACTAAAAAATAAATTACAAATAAAACCATGAAAAAAATCATCAAAAGAGACGGCACATTAGTCGATTTCAATCACGACAAAATAGCTGAAGCGATTTGGAAAGCCGCTCAGTCAGTTGGAGGAGAAGACAGGTCGATTGCTGAAGAAATTGCAGTAGAAGTCGAAAAACTCCTAAATATTCTTTTCAAAGGCAAAAGCAATCCAACCGTCGAACAAGTTCAAGATTTGGTCGAAAACATGTTGATTGAACGCAAACACGCGAAAACGGCAAAGGCATATATTTTATACAGACAAAAACAAACCGAAATACGCGACAGACAGAAGGCAATAATGGGCAAAACAACGAAACTCCCATTAAGCCTCAATGCATTACAAGTTCTTGAAAGAAGATATTTATTGCGCGATAAAGAAGGTCGAATAACGGAATCACCGGAAGATTTATTCAGAAGAGTCGCCCACAACATCGCGCTTGCGGACAAAAATTACGAGAATACAAGCGCCGAACAAACCGAAGAGGAATTTTACAACTTGATGACAAGCATGGAGTTCATGC
>JBAYGX010000032.1:0-13948 GCA_041666465.1 Candidatus Altimarinota bacterium | reverse complement strand
TTTCACCACCAGCGAGCAATGCCTCAATCCTGTCCCGATCATACTGATTCAAGTGTCTGAATTGTTGTAGGTTCATATAACTTCCAGGTTAATGGAAGTTGCATTTCAAAGTCGAATTTTCGATCTAAAAACTAAATTAAATGAAAAAGGAATCTAACGATGGTGCAGAAGTTCGCGGTAGGTCGTATCGTTTGCAAAACTGGGCCAGGCCCGGTAATGTTGTTAACCCGTTAAAAAAGATTCCGGATGGTGGTCCTGTTAATCTAAAACCCGATTCAGGGCTTGATATCGATTATAGGCCTTTATTAGTTCTCGCGGTAGTTGCATTGGCGGCGTCGACTTTGTCTTTTTGTCCTAGAGGTGTTTCTACCCCTACTGGTAAGATCGAGTGGGTACCGATATATCCGGTTGGAGATAAGACAGCAGTTCTTATCGATGGGGATTCCAGTGACGCTGATTCTATTCCGGATAATGCGATTGATGTATTGCGACGGGATGGGTTTGGGAAAATTATGGTTGCACAAGCCGGTGGTGGTAAGCAGAAAAAAGATGTTTCTCAATATGAAGGTACGGCAGCCGGGGTTGATGCTCTTTTTGGAGATCTTGCAGGTTCGTTAAAGGGTCAAGAAAACAGTTTGGTTTTTGTTTATAGCCTTGGCGGGACGGATCAAATGGGACAGCACGTTGCTCAAATAAAAGAGGCCGGAGCAAGGGTTGTTTGGGTTTCCGATGATTGTTTTGATGGCAAGTTGCCGCCTGATATTATTGATAGGCAAAAAGCCCCTGGGATAGCGTTATCGCTTGGTAAAAGTAATATTTCCGATGCGAATTGTGTCCCACTCGGGTCTGAATTTTTTGCCGGGTTGGAAAGATTCGTTGATTTAAATGGAGATGGGGTTACCGAAACATCGGAAGTTTTTGAGAGTACGGTTGGGGCACATTCTCCTGTCGAAAAGGCGAATACTTTTGTCGGAACGAATCCCGAATTAACGCTCGCAAATTTCGATAGAGTTATGAGCGATAAAAGACCGATATTGATTATGGTGGGACCGGATTGGTGTCCGGCCTGTGCGTTACTTGATAGTTTACTTGAAAGATCAAAAGGATTTATTGGCGAGAAGGTAAGGATTGTTAAAGTCACAAGTGCCGATGTGAATCGTGTTGATAGTCCCGATTATCCTGCGTTGATGCAGAGATTAAAGGTTTCTGAACCGGATTCTTATCCGCAATTATTAGTCAGAAGAAGTTCGAGTGGCGCATTTGAAGAAATTATGAGGGGCTCTGCTAGCGATCTTTCGGGATTGCTTTCGGTGATTGCCGAAAAGACAGGTGTTCGGTATGAAACGGATTCTTTACCAGATGGTCTTTAAGATACAATGCGAATGTGTCAAAAGTTTTACATCCCAATTTGACATCATGGCAAATGTTTGCTATAAGTGAATCTTCTTACTTTAAATCCATTTTGCATTTGACATCGTGCTGAATTGGTACTATACTTACATGATTTCACGATTTAATATTTAATTATTTACAACATGGCTACTCCTCCTTCAGCTCCAGGAAATGAAATCGATTTAGACGATGTAACTCCGATACCATCACTCGATGATTCGGAAGTAGTAACCCCGGCTCCAGTATCAACTCGTTTGGTAGATGGGTTGGCTGCCGATTACGCCAGGGAGTTATTAGGTCGCGATCCTCATTATAAAGGAGCTAATGACGCGACGGATGCATCTACCGATATGGTTGCCAGGCATGTATATTTACCAAATCCGGATACAAATCCCGATGCTTTTGGTGCGCAACTTGGAGAAGCTGGTCCAATGTCCGATGTGACTGTTGCAAAAGTTGCACGCGTATCGGAAACCGGAGATATTTCCAGGAAAGCGGTTAGTGTTTTCACTGCTTTGGTTCAAAATGTAATTGCTAAATATAGAGCCAATGGTGTTACCGGTGGGAGGTTGCCTTCTCCAATGTATGCCGGAGATTCCGGGGCAGGTGCTGATTTTTTTGAACATCATTATGATTTTATATTGGTGGCATTAAGAAATGTCCAGGATAGATTGATGTTGAAACCTACCGATACAGTTAAAGATCTTTTGATAATGGTTAGAGATTTAAATACACATTTAAGTGCTTATGTTGGCAGAGGGAAACTAACCGTTGCAGAGCAAGTAGCTGTTAATGAATATTTGGTTACGGCACTTCGCAATTTGGTTATGGATGGGCGGTTTGCAGGTATCGGTGTGACCGGGCTTGCTCCATCTCGTGAACAATTGGAAGGGACATATGTTTCCGCCGCTCACGATGCTATCAGTGATGCTGATGTTGAGCATAGAGTTACACAAGATCCTGAATATTTGGCGTTAAGCGCCAAAGGTTCTTCGGTTTCATTTGTTGACGCCGATATTGATGGATATATAGAGGAAGCTTTGAACGCAAATGGTACCGGAGTTTCAGATCTTTTGAAAACTGTCGGAGAAAGACTTGTTGCAGACACGACATTGGATATCAAAGTGCTTGATCCGGAATATGATAATAAGGTTCAGGCTGTTGTTATGGCGAAGAGTGCGAATCTTGAGAAAGAGGTCAGCGCGTTGGCAATTGCTAAAGCTAAAGCTGAAAAACCTCAATGGGGAAGAATGAGCGATGCTGCACTTGCAGGGAAACCTGAGGTTAAGGCCAAAATTGTACAGGCAAGGGCTGAAGTTACAGCCAAATATCAAACAGAAGCTGAAGCTCAAGTCCGCGCAGAGAGTTTAGGCGGGTTCGTTAGTGCCATTTCCGACGGTAGAGCCAGTACGAGTTTGCCGGAGTCGGTTCGTGCATTTGTGCTATCAACCGTACGAAAAGATCCGACATTATTTGCCGTGGTTTCTGAATCTGTTGAACATAAGAAACAAGAGGCGTCATCACGCGGTGGAGCGAGACATTCAGAGGCATTACGAGCGATGATTGAATCGAAGAAGCCTGCTTACAGAGCGCAAATGGAAGATTCTCTTGTCCAACAGTGGATTGCAGAATCTACTAAAAACACAGCTACCGTATATACAGTAGGTCTTCAGTTTGAACCAAAAGCATTTGCGGCTGTTAGAAGTACTGTTGAACAGGGTAGGAAGTCTCGTGTTCCGAATCAGTCGTTTGATGGCGTTGTACAAATAGTTGAATAATTTAAATTTAAAAAAATATTTATGAAAGCTCATATTGCTGCCCCTGTTCCAGATCCTCAACAGCCACCTGCAGAACAACATCGCAGGTTTCAAGCTGCAGAAGCAGCTGCGCCTTCCGCGATTGCTTTAAGCCCTCAAGAAATATCGCACTATGCTGCAACTACTCTCGGTAGAGGTTTTGAAGCATTTCAAGAGCGTGTTGAAAAAGGTGAGTCTATTAATCCGATGATGATTGGTCAGATGGTTGATATGGTTCTCAAGGGTATTACGGGACCCCTTAGGAATGAAATAATTGATCGTGAAGGCTTGAGGGCTGAATTGGTTGCTGTTATTACCAATTTTGCCGAAATGGTTCAAAAAGCTAAAAAGGATGGAGTTGAGATGACACCGGGAATTCTCGAGGGAGTTATGGCAACTTTTCTTTCGGTTCTGATGAAATATCATGCTCACAGTTCCGTTAATAATCCAACATTGGAGAACAAGGCGATTTCGCCCGATTATGATCCTCTTATTGACTCCAATTACAGCGTGTTGTTTCCGGTTAAGAATTTATCGTGTATTTGTTTATGGATAATGTCTACGGCTGCCAGTGCTTTTGGTATGACTTATTATGCCGGTAATGCGCTTAGTAGCATGGGTGCTTTCAGTGATCTTCCGGGCATGGCGCAATATATTACAAGGCTCGGTACTGGAGGTTTCTTGGCGTTGATTATGACGCAAGTTGTGTTCCAATTCAGAGAGCAACATGGTGATCATGTTAATAAAGATCAAATGAAAGTATGGCCCGCTGCGAAGAAAGCTTTTGTGGATATTGCTCATGCCGAAGGTAGAGGCCCTATGATGAGAGAAATCGCTAAATTCGGGACTCTTGGAGCGGTACTTGTGTTAGGCTTACTCGCGGATGGTATAACAAATCTTAGCGGTCTTGTTACTTGGCGAGGGCAGACAGTTGATTTGACTACTCAGATAGATGGTGCTCGTGGTCAGATTGGAGATAGAGTGCAGCAGCTTAGAGATGTTGTAGGACAACTTGAGACATTCCCCGGACAGGTTGAACAACAAGCGACAGATGATCTTACTCATGAAGCAGGCGGTTCTTCAGTTACCCAGCTTCCTGGTCAAGGATCTGTTTGGATGAGTAAAAATGCAGTTTATAACGATGTTCCTTTGGTTGTTACTGATGGTATTACCGGAGGAACTCAGACTTTGGTAGAACAAGAAGGATTAGGTGATGGTAGGACCGTAAGAGCGGATTTCCAAAACGCTCTCGACACGGTTGATGGAGTCGAACCGATTTTGCAAAAAGTTGAGAGCGATATGTCCGCTCTTGACCCAAGTCAGCCGCTTGAAGTTACACAAGATAAAATAGATGCTATCGTTGCCGAACTCGGTACCGCTATAACGGCTGCCGAAAGGATGCCGGATGCGTTAAAGGCAAGACAAGATGTTTATAATCGCGTTTTACAGAAAATATCTGAGTTGGCTATCGCTTCCGGCAAATATCCAGGTGCACAACCTGCGAGATTGGAGCTTGTTCAGTTGCCTGAAGTTCATGTTCCTAACGATCCTATCAAGGTATCCAAGCTTGAATATAGGGATGCAATTTCTCTTTGGAAAGCCGCTATTGAGGGACAGAGCCCGGTTGCTTCCAGTATCCTGTTGGCATTTGCTGTTCTTTTGGCTATTGCAGCTTCACATGGTGATCAGATTTTGTTGCCGCTTACCAGGGTTATTTATAAAGGTGATCTTGATGCCGAGAAGAAAATTGATCGCGAATATGTGAACGTATCGATTGAAAATTTCGTACATACAATGTGCCAAGTTTTGAATAAAGGGCCTTATTCCGCTTATTTTAAGGATGCGGAGTATGTTGTCAGTCCGGATGTTGTTAGAGATGTTTTGGTTGGCAGAATGGCCGAAATCGTTCAAGAGAAAGATGAGGGTGGGTTGGTTGCTCGGGCCGGAAAAAGATTTTTGTCATTTATTGGGCTTGGAGAAGTGTCTACGACGAGTAATTGGCATGAAAGCGATGTTGCCCGTATGCATAATTTTAGGGATGAGGCTTTGAAACAGATACGGATGAGTCCGGATGAAGTTTTCGAACTTGTATGTCGTTTGTTACCGGGCTTAAGACATCTTAACGCGGAGGTGTTCAATTTGGGTAGAGATACTTCCGGTTCTTTGGCTGAAGCGTCGAGAGGCTTAAATAATCAGGAGATTTTAAGGGCAAATACAGCCACGCAAGCTGCGGAATTAGCTCCAATACGAGCTGATCTTGAGAGAGAGTTGGCCACTACTGATGCCGAGAAGGTTTCAGGTGGTGAAACCAGGATTCTTGGACTGGTTGAAAGAAATAGTCGAACTATGGCTAAATTTGATGCAGAAAAAGGTATATATCCTGAGAACGAATCTATTGTGCAAGGAATCAATGATTTGGTTAAAAGATGCGGTGTCGGGTTGAGTGTTGCCAGAATTAGAGAAGTCGGTTCTCGTGTTGACGCAATGGTTGCCGCTACGAGCGGTCAGGTTAAGCCTAAACTTACTCTCGAAACTCTTTCTAACCTCGAACGCGTTGAAGGTGAGGTTACTACTATGTGCCAGAATCGAATCGTTGGTGATGTTAGAGGTGAAGACGCAATTACAGAAGTGTTTGCCGAGGTTGTTACCAAGGCGGATGAAGGAAGACGCACTGTGGTGAATAATCTTTTGAGAGCTATTATTGCTGAGCTTAAAGGTATAGAGGGAAAGATTCCTTCTGTTGCCAAAACCGAAGATGCACGTCAGGTTGCTGATAGATTCGATTACTTGTCAGATCATGCATTTGCTCCAATCAATACCCACCTGGAACTTGTTGATGGCGAGTTAAGTGATGAGGCAGGTGCGTTAATCGGTCGAATATCGGACCCGTTGCAAGCACTTGTCGCTCGTTTGAAAGGAAGAGATGACGTGATTGGTGCTAATAGGCAAGCTTTAGATCTTCGTGATGTTAAAAATCAGGAGTATGTTAGGGCACATCAATTCTGGACTTTGAAAAAACAGATTGGTGCTAATGCTACAAGAGAGGGTCGTATTGATGTACTTGCGATGTTCCTTAGAGGTAAAATTGTTACCGGTGATCCTTTATTGGCTACGCAATCGGGCGGGGTTAATGTTGTCCAAATACCTGTATCTGCACAGACAGATTTCGAAGAGAGATTTGATAACTGTGTACTTCAAGTACAAGGTGTTCTTGATGATGCCTCTGGTGCTGGAAATAATGCAAGAGAGGATGAGGCTCAACAGATTATGGATACCATTATTGAAGAAATGAATTTATTAAGAGAGTATTACGTAGAGGAATAACTTACAACTGACAACTTACAGCTGACAACTAGCAACTGACAACTTACAACTGACAACTTACAACTGACAACTTGTAACTGACAACTTACAATTTAAGAAGAAATCCCCCATCTGTTAGTTGTAATCTGTCAGTTGGAGAATAGGAGATTGCATACGCAATCGGACTTGATAGTATTGCGCAAGGAAGCGGTTGCCCGAAAGGCAACCTTTCCTAGCGCTGTTCAATAGGGATTTGCTTGATTCTCTACGAAATAAGTTGTTTCGCTTGCGCTCAACTTCCTTATTTCTTGAGAATCCCACGCCGCTACGCGAAGGTTCGCAGAGCTCAACTTCGCTCCGCTTTGTGACGCAAATCTCGCTACTTTACTTATCCGGGGGCACATTGTAATAATCGAACAAGAAATCTGCGATTTTCGCGAAGGTTTCCGCGGCGGTTTGGCCGCCCCAGACGCTGTTTTTTGGATAATCGTATTTTACAAGTACGATGAATTTCGGGTCGTTCAGAGGAGCATAACCGACAAATGTTCCGATTGTTGTTCCTGCTCCTTCAAGCGGTACGCCGTGCTTGTAAGTTTGAGAGGTTCCTGTTTTGCCTGCAACATAGTGATCGGGAAGTTTTGCCAAAATTCCTTCACCCGTTTCGATTACTTCCGTGAGCATGGATTTGATTTTTTCCGCCGTATCTCCGGTTACAACCTGTCTGATTATTTCCGGTTCATATTCCGTAATTGTTCCGTCCGCGTATTCGATTTTTTTGACCAAATATGGTTGCATCAAAACTCCATCATTCGCGAGCGCCGCCATTGCCGTGATCATTTGAAGAGGGGTTGCGGAAATACCTTGACCGAATGCGTGAGTAAAAAGTTCCGAATCCGCCCAGTCCTCATAATATTCGATATATCCCGCCTCCTCACTTTCGAGTTGGATATCCGTTCTTTCCCCAAATCCGAAAGCTTGTATATAACTGTAAAAAAGGCTTCTTCCCAATAGCTCCGCCACATAACTCATCCCGATATTGCATGAATGTACCAAGATGTCCGTCATTGATTCGGTTCCGTGTGCCGTGTGAGTCGAGTTGTCGATCACGTATTCGTCCACTTCAATTGGGCCTAGGCATTCGAATGTTGAATCAGGTTCAACCTCTCCGGCATTTATCGCCGCCGCCATCGCTATCGGTTTGAAAACCGAGCCGGGTTCGTAAATAGATTGGACACTGTTGTTTTTGTAAACCGCCGGTCCTTGCAAATTCGTGTATGAATACCATTTGTCGGGATTGTCGGTGTCTTGGAAAATGCGAATTTTTTCATCCGGATCAACGTGAATATAAAGCCAATATTCTGGTTCTTCCTCCGTTCCTTCATTGAAAACGAACTGTTTTTTGTCTTCGGTGATTTCGATTTCCGAAAGTTCGTAAGCATCGCTGTAACTGTTTGGATCAAATGTCGGATAGTTTGCCATTGCCAAAATCGCGCCTGTTTCCGGATCCATAACTATAGCTTGTCCGCTTTGCGCCTGGTACTCTTCTACGCCTTGCGATAGCCATTTTTCGACCTCAAGTTGAATTGTGCGATCGATTGTTAGCGTTATATCCGCGCCATCTTCCGCCGGTTCGATTACACTATCTCCGACTGTTATTTGATTGCCTACGCCGTCGATTTCAGAGGTGAAATAACCTTTTTTGCCGGTCAGATTTGTATTAAAAAATCCTTCTATTCCATATTGACCCACTCCGGCCGAGTTAACATATCCCAGCACTTGTGCCGCAAGATCGCCTTCCGGATAGTATCTGTAGTACTCTTCAATCATCCCGATACCTATGAAGTTTTTATCAGTGTCGTTGTTTTTGATTTCTTCTATTTGAGCTGAAATTTCCGGATCAAGTTTTCGTTTCAAGGCGGTATAACGGTTTGTGCCTTTGAGTGTTTTTGTCAGGCTTTCCGCGTCTACTTGGAAAACTTCCGCGAGAAGGGAGGCTATCGCCTCCTTGTCTTCTATTTCGTTTGGCATTGCGTAAACATCGCCGGTTTCCGTTATCAATATGCCTTCGAGATCCATCGTATTGAGGCTTTCTTGAGTGAGTGGATCTGTCTCTTCGGCAAGGAGTATTTGGTCGCGGATTTTTTCGCCAAGTTGGTTTTCAAGATCTTTTTGAAAATTTTCTTTTAATTCATCATCCGTCTTATATGCGATGAGCGATAGAGCGTCCGTGCGTGCGATTTCATCCTCGATTGTTTCCGCTTCTTCTGTTTCAGTTTCCACTCTTTCCGCATCCAATTCTTTTGCTTCTTCAAGGTCGAAAAGCAATGGGGCAAGAGTTTCGGCTACCAGTTCGGGATTATCTATCAGGTATGGGTCGGCATACAACAGGTCAAAAGTTGTGTTTGTCGCCAGTCTGAACGGCTCTCCGGAATTCGGATCTTCTATCAATATTTCGCCTCGACGAGCCGGCAATTCGGTATAGCCCTGATGTTCGCGTTGAGCGATTTCTTGGTAGTAGGTTCCGGAGATTACTTGAAGTTGGAAAAGCCGCGCTCCGATTAGGACGGTTGTTAGGATGAGGAGGACGATGAGGATTTTGAAGCGGCGGAGAGGCATAAGAGAGGACTTAGTAAGCTAGTTAAGCTAGTTAAGATAGCGAGCTAGTGAAGAGAGGAGAAAGAGAAGAAAAGAGAGGACCTAGTTTCTAGTTAGCTAGTCAAGATGCTAGTAAAGAAAAGAGAAGAAAAAGGAACTAAATTCAATGTACTACCGTTTTTATATTTTTGGCAGTGTTGAGGACTTGTCTTCAGTAGGGATTTGTGATATAATTTTATGATTTAAATCATAATAAAAACAAAATATGGGTGCAGAAGGACACCAACACGAACAGGACCGTACGCGCCCCGGGAATCCGGAGACAGCTGTTGCGTTAGACGAGTTGAAAGGTGAAATTCGGGATGAGCAGGCGAAGATTAAGGAAAAGGCAGAGAATCGTGGCAAGCGATTTTTCGACGAATATAAAGAACATGATGATGTTCTTGTTGAGCAGGTTAATGTGTTCGTTGATCGTCTTGGGGATACGGATGCGATATCTCCTGCTGCGAAGGTTGTAATGTTGCAAAAAGTTTTGAGAGCTTTGAATGATTATGTCGGAGGTGTCGATGGAGCGTTTAGCGATAAGGATAGAGTTGCCGATAGGCTTAGTGGGATTTTGAAAGATTTTAATCGAAATATTACAACTGCGGAAGTTAGGCCTCGCGAGCCTGTGACAAATGTTCATACCGGGGCGCCAGTCGAAGGAGTGCGAGAAAATATTGATCCCGCGTTGAGCGAGATCGTGGCTGACATTAAGGGAGAACAAGGTAAAATTAAGGACAAACTGCATAGTCGCGGTAATGCTTATGGAGCTAAATACAGGGAACACGAGATAGTTATCATGGAGGATGTGAATTATTTTATTAAGCGTGTTAACAGGGTTCCGGTGAGTACCATGGATAATTCTCTTAAAGTTGGAATGCTTAATGAGATTTTAAGGACCCTGAATGATTATGTCGGGGGTCTTGACGGGTTTTTCAGCGGGCAACACAGAGTTGCTGAGAGGCTTAGCGGTATTTTGCAGAGATTTAATGGTGATATTACAGCCGCCGAAAGAGAGGCTCGACCGGATCCGAGATTGAGACCGGTGCCTCCGCCTCGCCGCGAACGAGTTCCCGTAGCTCGTGAGCTTTATGAGGTTAAAGATGGTGATACAATGTTGGACATTGTGGCTTCCAGACTTGGAGTGGACTGGCATCAGAAACCAAGGCTCGCTTTGGCTCTCGTCAAGGCTATAAATGATACGAGAGGTCCGGGTGCGGATCCGAATATGATTTATGCAAATCGTGATGTTTTGGATATCGGTAAGGCTAGAAAAGAGCTTCCGAATCTTCATCCTGATAATAGTATTTTTGATTGGTATGCCGGATACGGTCATCCGAGTTGGGTTAAGGCATTGAGAGATATTGCAAAAGATAAAACAGAATAAATAAAAAATATTTCATATGGCAAAAGTTGAAAAAAAATCAGATTTGAAAAAACAGGCCGTTTTACTTTTGGCCATGAATCCTTTTTTGGATGTTGAAAAAAAACACGAATGGCTTCGCAAAATCGAGACTATGAAGTCTGCCGATTTGAAAAAACTTATTTCGATTCTTGGGACCAGCAAGCAGGATTTTCACGATCTTCTTTCGAGAGCTCTCAAGATGGATAAGGATGGAGTTTTGAGCGCCAAGTTGGCGCAATACATCAAGTCCACCGACAAGGAGATAGTCGAGGTTGCTCATGAGAAAGAAGAGGACGAGGCTGAGGTGATGTTGTCTAATAATTTAAACAATATTTAATATGCCAACAGAAAAACCACAGGATGTTAAAGATAAGATTGTTACGAAAGAGAGGGAAGTGATTGCTGCTTTGCCCGAAGAGGAGAAGGATCATGAAGAGCTTGTTCATCGCGTTGATGAGTTTGCGGAGCGTATTATTGCCGAGGAGAGCTTGACTGATGCCCAAAAGGTTGATAAGTTAAACGGTCTTTTGTATATACTTTGTGGGTTTAGTATCCCGGTTCCGGATGCAGTTGATTCTGCGGTTAACGATCTTGATATTAGACTTAAGGCATTGGACGCGGAACTAGGAGTTGCAACTTCTGGTTCGGAAGCGGCTGGTGAAGGTTCCACTACTTATACTTTTACAGTAGGTGATAGTCTTTCCAATATCGTCCTTAGCGGTCTTGATCAGGAGCTTAGGGTTAATTTTAAGGAGAATTCGGCTAAGGCTTTTGCTTTTATTAGGGTATTGAATGATTATCTTGGGAGTCTTGCTGTTCCGCCGAATTTGAACAGAGATCCTAATCAAGAGATAACGGATGCAGAGGTCAAGTTGGTTAATAAGGCTGCATTGAATGCGAAATTGAATGCGGTTAAAGATGTTGATATTGCAGGTTCGCTCGATTGGTATGCCGATCAGACGAGTACCAAGGCTCATCCCGAGTGGGTTGCCGGGTTGAGAGGAGAGCGAAGAACGGGCGGTGGAGGAGTGCCGAGGAATCCATCGGAGCCTTCTTATTACTCAGGAGAGGTTATTGCTGAAACTGTTGATACTCTTCCTGCGTGGAAAGTACTTAAATTTGATCAGGCTGTGAAAGCCGGTATTCTTGATCCTGATGGACAAGGTATTATAGGAGGTAAAGAAATGAAATGGGGGTTATTTAAGGCAGATGGTAGTAATGATTATAATGCCGCAATTAAATTGCCGGATGGTAAAATTAGAGATGCCAGTGTAGTACCAAATGGAGTTGCCATGGACGCAGCGGCTGCTAAACAACTTGGTATTATTACAGATGATGCCGGTACCATTATGCAGGGTTTTGCGTATACAGATGCGGCCAAAACATTTGTTGAAAAGGTTGCGGTTCCGGAAGCAAAAGCATCTTTTATACAAGTATTTGGATTAGACGGTTCGTCGCCTGTGCAGCGTCTTAATAGTTCTGTTGAAAATTTTGCAGGCATGATGAAGTTCGGACAAATGATTTCCATTTCCGATGCAAAAACGATAGGTATTATGACGGGTGAGACGGTGCCTGTCGGTTGGGGAAGGCTTGATGATAAATTAGTAAAACTTACGGGTGAAGGGGCGGATAAGAATAAATTGCCTGCCGGATGTGTTGTTGGAGGTGTAGATGCTGAACGGTTGGGGATAATAAAAACTTTAAATCTTGCAAAACCCGATATAACATCTACCGGATGGGATTGGGTTGATGGATCTCCTAGTTCGAACGAGTGGAGCGTTAAGAAGGTTAGTGATGCGCGGGTTGCTGATGGTGTTTCGTCGCCGCCGCCAAGGGCCGGGGAAACAATAGTGATTCAACAAGAAGCACCTGTTGGTGATGTTGCTGTGCTGCCAGGCGTTCCAACCGAATCTCTTTCTGCTTCCGAAACAAGTATGATTTCTACAAGGGTTAAGCAATATATTGATGCCTGCGAGGTTCGTCCAGGTATTGACTATGAGAATAGTCCTTTTCAGCTAGAAAATGGATGGGTGATTTTTCATGGAAAGAATAGTACTAGTGGGATAATTAATGATAGGATAATCCAGTCCACTAGTCAGAGTTTAACTGATGCGTTTAATCGCGAATGGGTTCGGCAAGTGGGTGCTAAAATGAAAGAAATAGCTGAAAAACAGAAGAATGATCTTAATGCGTTTGTTGTAAGTACCGTTGATCACTTCGCAAATTACGATGCGGAAACCGATTCACCTTTTGTGATTACATCTGAATCTAGTGAGTATCTAGGTTCGTATGAGATTATCAAGTTTGATGAAGATTTTGGATGGAACGATCCTGTTATAACAGATTTGGATTTGTCTTCTCAATTTGGTCCCGACATTACGCTTGGCGAGTTGGCAGGGTTGCTTAACAAGAAATGGGTTGAAAAGAAATATCCAGCTAATGTTTAATGGGTAAACATAGTAAGTCCAAGAGCTTCTGTGTATACTCCTTTTCGATTTAATTAATCCAATTTTTTCCCATGCACAAAAAAACAACTCTTGAAAACGGGCTTCGAATTATTACGCAAAAAGTTCCAGGTACAAAAGCTGTGACGATTTTGATTTTATGTGGAGCAGGTTCGAGATACGAGGACCAAAGAATTCGAGGGATTTCGCACTTCCTTGAGCATATGTTTTTCAAAGGTGCTTCCAGATATACGAACGCGAAGGCGGTTGCTGAAGCGATTGATGCGATTGGTGGAGAGTTTAATGCTTTTACCGGGAAAGAGTATGCGGGATATTTTGTAAAAGTTGCGAGTGAGCATTTCGAAACTGCGGCGGATGTGCTTTCGGATATGCTCGTGAATGCCAAGTTCGATTCGAAGGAAATTGAGAAGGAGCGAGGGGTGATTTTGGAGGAATATAATATGTATCAAGATACGCCGATGTATCAGGTCGGGTGGGATTTTGAGAATTTGCTTTTTGGCGAACAACCGATGGGATGGGACGAAATCGGCACGAAGGAGCTTATCAAGACTGTGACGCATGAAGATTTTGTTAATTATAAAAAATCTTTATATACGGCTGATAATTGCGTTGTTTGTATTGCAGGAAATATTAATGATACAGAGGTTGTTAAAACCGTTACTGAAAAATTCACATTCGGTGAGGAAAAAAGCAGTCGAAAGTTTGAGGCTTTCAAGCCCGGAATCGCCAAGGATTTAAAAAAACTTCATGTCAAAAAAACCGAGCAAACTCATATCGTTTGCGGAGCGCGCGGAGTTCCGGAGAATCATAAGGATCATTATGTTGAACAGGTCTTATCCACTATTCTCGGAGGGAATATGAGTTCGAGAATGTTTACTGCTGTGCGTGAGGAAAAGGGTTTGTGCTATTATATTAAAACGGAAACCGATAATTATACCGATTGCGGGGCT
>JBAYGX010000031.1:0-14436 GCA_041666465.1 Candidatus Altimarinota bacterium | reverse complement strand
GTATTTACCTCAAAAATCGAACCGATAAGAGCAGGTTCGCCTCCACAAACAACCGCATCGTCACAAACCATAGCAAAAAGATCAAAAGCAACCGTATCATGTTTTTGTGTTCTTTCGGCAATCTCAACTTTTGTACCAATACTATCAAATCCCATGCACATCACCGAATCTTTCGGCAATGCGCCTACATTAACTACTCGTACTCCTGAAAAATCATCTTTTGGAGAAACAACCTCACCAATCTTTCCCTTTCGATTTTCCCAAGTCGCCTTGGCAGCTTCATACATAATTTTCGACGAGTCATCGCCAAGTTCGATATTCACGCCGGAATCCGAATAGGTTGTCATGGGAGTAGGGAGTTAGGATTTTAGCAAAACTTAATTACTCTTCAAGTTGTCAGTTGTGAGTTACTAATTGTTAGTTGAAGTATTCCACCGCATTCCTAAACAACTTCATCCCTTGCCCTTCATTCGGTAACGCAATTCCATCGCGTTCAGCACGCTCTTTAACAAGAGGCCAGTTGTCTTGATTGTAGAAATTCCAATTTCTCTCCGAGTGTGGCATGATTGCCAAAACTCTTCCAGTCGGATCGCAAACAGCGGCGATGTCTTCAACTGCACCGTTTGGATTTATTGGGAACTTACCATTGGCAGGTTTGCCTTTATCGTCAACATATCTGAAAACGACTTGGTCACCTTTATTAAGTTTTTTCAAAACTTTATCTTCCATATAAAAATTTCCTTCACCGTGAGAAACCGGACATCTCAATACATCAATCCCTTTAGTCCAAACGCATTTTTCAGAAGTAGATTTAAGATTGACCCATCTGCATTCGTATCTTGCGGAAGTGTTATGTTTGAGAGCGATTAATCTCTCGCCGTATTCGCCATCAAAACCCGGGACAAGACCAAGATTCGCTATAATCTGACATCCGTTGCAAATGCCGATAACAAGCTTATCTTGTGTCACAAATTTGGAAACCTGATCCCAGACATTGTTACTCATTTTATTTGCATAAGCATTTCCGCTACCTGTGTCGTCCGCATAAGAAAATCCACCGGGGAAAGCCATGATTTGGTAGTCTTTCAGTTTCTTGCGGCCATCAATTAGGTCGTTTACATGTACGATTTCGGCGATGGCTCCAGCTTTCTCGAATACGAACTTCGTTTCTTCTTCGCAGTTAATGCCGTATCCTGTCATTACGATTACTTTTGGCAGGCCGGAAGAGCGCTTATTATTAGACGATTTATTCATATTAATAATTTTTAAATGTTACGCGATAAAATTTATCCAAGGTTTTTACATCAGTTTTTACAACCGGCTTCCCATTGATTTTAATCGAAAATTTATCATCCTTATTAACCTTGCCGACAAGAGTGACAGGCAATCCTTTGAACGATTTCTCGAACGCCGCCTTCTTTTTCGGATTAATTGTAACGACGAATCTGCTCTGACTCTCGGAGAACAAAGCGCTCTCAGCGCTTTGCTTCATTTTCATATCAATGTTTAGCCCTAATTGTCCGGCGATAGCCACTCTTGCTAAAGAAACTCCAAGACCACCCAATGAAACGCTCTCGCAACTTGCAACCAAATCTTTCTTCATAGCCTCGCGCATCGCTCGATAAATTTTCACAGCTTTTTTGGAGTCGACATGAGGGATTTTATTTCCAATAAATCCAAGATAGTCAAAATATTCACTACCGCCCGTTTCATCAGCAGTATCTCCAACGATATAGACGAGATCTCCTGCGAATTTCGCATCAAGAGTCACGCATTTTTTATAATCAGGAGCAACCCCGAAAGATGAAACAAGAAGAGTTGGAGGAACTGAAATCAAAACTTTATTTCCTTTTGAATCATAACCTTTGAAATCATTGAACATACTGTCTTTTCCTGAAACAAAAGGCGTTTCGTAAGCCGTGCCGTATTCGTAACAAGCCTTGGCAGCTTCTTTAAGCTGTCCGAGTCTCTCGCGATCATCCGAACTGCACCAACAGAAATTGTCGAGCAGTGCCAAATTATCCACATCAGCACCAACAGAAACGGCGTTTCTTATGGCAGTATCAATAGCGGAGGCAGCCATGTGATAAGTGTCGATATCGCTGTATTTCGGATTAAGACCTTGTGATAAAACAACACCTTTTTCGGAACTAAGAACAGGCGCGATGACGCTTGCCCTTCCGTTAACTCGACCTTTCCCATGCAACGGTCCAACAATTGTTTGAGCCTGAACGACATGATCGAATTGATGTGAAACGAAATCGAAACTTGCAGTATTTTGTCTAGCCATCATGTCATGCAAAACCTTCGTCAAGTCGGCAGGCGCTTTCTTCGTAGGTTCCGCGTGCTTAACCTTGGTATAAACTGTCGTCAGCGATTTTTCAGGCAATCCATCATGCAAGAATCCCAAATCGATATCCATTATTTTCTTGCCATGATAAATAACCTCGCATTTTCCGGAGTCATTGAAGTCTCCGATGATAGTCGTTTCGACGCCACGGCGCTCCATCAAATCAACAAACGCTTTGAGATGTTTCGGTGGAACGGCAAGAGTCATTCTTTCTTGAGACTCGCTAATCCAAATCTGCCATGGATCAAGTCCGGGATATTTAAGAGGGACATCATCCAAATTCACGAAACAGCCTCCGCACTCTTTAGCCATTTCCGCAACTGAACAAGATAGTCCGCCGGCACCGTTGTCTGTAATACTTGTATATAAACACATATCGCGAGCCTCTTTTACGATCGCGTCGCTTAATTTCTTTTGAGTGATAGGATCTCCGATTTGAACGGCTGTCGAAGGGCTTCCCGAGTCCATAGCTTCCGAAGAAAATGTTGCGCCATGAATTCCATCAAGTCCGACTCGACCGCCGATTACAACTATTTTATCTCCCGGTTGAGCCTCTTTTTCCCAAGATGGTCCGCCGCAAACTCTTTTTGGTATCAAACCGACAGTTCCAACGAATACTAACGGTTTGCCTTTATATCTTTTATCAAAATACATAAAACCCTGAGGAGTCGGAATACCGCTGCAATTTCCACCGGAGTTAACACCATCTATTACGCCATTCATAATTCTTTTCGGCGACAACATCTTCTGGGTATTGTTCGCGCCTTTATAAATCGGATCTTCATCATTCGGATCCGCGAAACAGAAACCGTATCTGTTCGCGATAGGCTTCGCACCCTTCCCGAAACCAATCGAGTCTCTATTAACACCAACGATACCGGTAATCGATCCGCCGAAAGGATCAAGAGCGGAAGGACTATTATGTGTCTCAACTTTATCTGTTACAAGCCACTTGTCGTCAAAAATAATTCCACCCGAATTGTCTTTGAAAACCGAAACGCAAAAATCTTTCTTGCCCTTCTTTTTCCTAACTTCATTTGTTGCCCTCTTAATATAATATTGATAAATTCCATCTTTTATTTCATCCATACTTGCCGCGAAAATCGTATGCTTGCAATGTTCCGACCATGTTTGAGCAAGCGATTCAAGCTCCATGTCTGTCGGTTTGCGACCCGCCTTATCGAAATAATTTTTTATAACTTTCATGGAATCAAGATCGAGTGCCAAAGGACCTCTTCTTGTCCCATCTTCATTTGCGATTCCGGCCTTGCCGATTTTTTGCAACTCTTCATCCGAAACATCTAGATCCACCAACTCAACAGAAGGAACATGGGCCAACTTAACGCGCGGTACGACTATTTCCATCTTGTATTCAGCCGCACTTTTTACATAAATTCTTTGGATCAAAGGGTTGGCAAGTGACTCACCAATCGCACGAGCCTGTTCACGAGTTAGTTTGCCTTTTATAAATCTCACCTGAGAAGTGTAGACAGCCTCTTGATACTTAAATTTTACTTTCAATAAATCCTGAATAATCTCTTTTGTCGTGTGTCCGATATTATCGGTTACGCCCGGAGCAAAACCTATTTCTACAGCCCAATCGAATGAAGGCACCTTACACGCCTTGTCGACTGAAAAATATTGAGTTACAGGATTCGCAAGGGCGCTTCCGATCTTCTTAAGATTTTCGCCAGAAAACTCCTTGTCGATCGTATAAACATCAACCAAAAAAACATCCTTCATTTGAGGAAAATGTTTTTTTCTAACCAAAGCTCTCGTATCTGCGACGCGCGAGCCAACTTCAATTCGATGCGGCATATTTGAAAAATTAAGAATTTAATTACTGCAAAACCATTAAACCAAATTTTGATAAAAATATCAAAACAGGAATTTGGGAGGCCGCTTCGCGGCTACCACTCCATCTTATACATCCCCCCGTCTTTAACTCTCCTTAAGTCGGTAATGTTTGTCGTATAAACGGCTCCATCCACGAACACCTGATCGTATCCGATTTCAATTTGAGCGCCTCCATACAAGCTATCAGCGGTCCAAACCCCATCCGCATCAAACGAATAGGCCATGACCTGATGCCCAACATTGTCTTCGCCTATATAATAAGGGATATACAAAACAACCGGTTCACCGGCAGCCAATTTTTTCAATAAAAATTCCGCCGACCCATAATAAGTCATAACAAGATCCATATCGTAATTTTCCGCAAAAGAACTGAATTGCGCATCATCCCAAATAAAAGACCCATCCCACCCAATTGTATCCGCCAAATCCGTCATATCGATAACCTCTCCGTATTTCCAAGCTGTCAGATTTTTAACGGCAAATCCATAACACGCATACGGCCATCCGGATTGCGAATAAGTAGTCATCGACATAGAAGATGGATAAGCGGCGGTAATTCCGGTCGCCAAAACGTCTTCATAAGACATCTCTCGGTCATCGACAGACCAAACCTCGAATTCCTCTCCCGCCTCATATTTCATCGCGCGATAAAGCAAAACCGACATTTGTCTTCTGGAAATCAGTTCATGCGGTGAAATGTATGAGCTTAATTTATCAAAAAGCCCTCTCTCTTCAGCCTTCAAAAGATAATCATAATACCAGTCACCTTCTTCATTATCTCCGAATTCGCTCCAATATGTTTCACCGGACAATTCCCATCCGTAAGCCTCATCAAGAATCTTGACCGCTTCCGCTCGCGTAATATTGTCGCCTGGCTTAAAAGATCCATCGGTATATCCCTGAATCCATCCTTGCTCCTCTGCATAGCAAACATATTTCGCGTACCAATCGTTTGTTACATCAGGGAAGCAGTCGTGATAAAGCGTCTCATCGGGCGTTTCGCCAATCACACCTTCTACTATCATTTTTGTAAACTCGGCCCTATTTATAAGATTGAGTGGGCGAAAAGTCGAATCATCATATCCTTCGACCACGTTATTACTAATGAGATAATCTAGAGATTCGTTTAAGGGGTCGGAAGAGTAGATGTCGGTAAAAGTTGCGGCGTGTGAGAGAGGAACTAGCAACAAAGTTGAAGCAAAGAGAAAGGTCGTAAGGCGTAGGACGTAAGTCATAGAGAGTTTATTAAATATGCAAACACCTTAAAAAAAAGCTCCCGCAAATGCAAGGGGAGCCTTTTAAAATATTTCTTCGAACGATTCTTACACGAATTAATTTTAAGTTGTTGAGTAAACATCTGCAGCGTTTCCGGATTTTTGAGGGCGTACCAGCCCCGCTAGGGGAAAATATTACAAGCGTTTTTGTGAAACAAAACACATATCTAGCCCGAAAAAATCAGAAAGCGAAGCCGTTTACGAAACAGCTATAAAATTAATTTTCAAACCCTCTCGCCAAAATCGCATCCTCCAACCTCTTAAGCGCCGTAATAAACGCTGCCTGTCTATAAGTACATGAGTATTTTGCAGCATTTGCAGCAACATTCTTCCATCCGTCGACCATAATCTTTCGTAACCTTGTGTCAACCTCTTCGGCTGTCCAATAGAAGTTAGCTTTGTTCTGTACAAGTTCGAAATAACTTACGGTTACTCCGCCTGAGTTAGCCAAGATATCCGGTATGACGGCAATTCCTTTTTTAGCCAAAATCGCATCAGCTTCAGGAGTAACAGGTCCGTTTGCCAATTCAAGAACCATTTTTGCCTGAACTTTATCTGCATTCTCGGCAGTAACTTGATTCTCCATAGCGCACAAGAAAAGAACATCACAGGGAAGAGCCAATAAATCGGCATTTGTGATAGCTTTCGCATTCCCACTCGCGCAATTTACAACAGAGCCTTTTTCGATTTTGCATTTTTCAGTAGCTCTTGTGTCCAATCCGTCAGCAGAATATAAACCGCCTTTTGAATCCGAAACGGCAACAACTTTGAACCCCATATCAATTAACATGTGAGCTAAATTCCCGCCTGCGTTTCCAAATCCCTGAACTGCAACAGTCGCATTTTTAGGATCAATACCCTTTTCTTTTAAAACTTCTTGAAGAACATAAATTCCACCTTGGCTTGTCGCATCTCCTCGTCCAAGCGATCCACCAACACAGAGCGGCTTACCCGTAAGCATGCCTAGAACATTTCTGCCTTGGATTTTGGAATATTCATCAACCATCCAAGCCATGATTTGTGGAGTTGTATAAACATCAGGAGCCGGTACATCTTCATCAGGTCCAACGATTCTACTGATTGATCTGATATAAGCTCTGCTCAATCTTTCCAATTCAGATACAGACAATTTTTTCGGATCAACAATTACGCCACCTTTTCCACCTCCCAATGGAATATCTGCAACTGCGCATTTGATAGTCATCCAAGTCGAAAGAGCCATAACCTCTCCCATATCAACCTGTGGATGAAAGCGGATACCTCCTTTATATGGACCTCTGGCATTATTATGTTGAACACGGAAACCCTTGAAAACTTCAATTTGCCCATTATCCATCTTTACAGGAAAAGTGACCTCAAGAATTCTGTGTGGATTGCTAAGAATCTTCTCAACAGTCGGATCGAGTTTCATGATTGCGGATGCCTGCTTGATTTGGGCAAGCGTGTTTTCGAACAGAGACATGGGATTTTTATGTTAAAAATTTGGCGTACGAAGATATTTTTACCACTATTAAAAAAACAACTCAACGCAAACTCGCATGGCTAAAAAACGAAATTTGTTTTGAAACAATTGAGAAAAGTTCATTTCCAAACCTGCCACCACTTCTTCTTTGGCGCTTGTAAAAGCCTTATATGTTCTTCCAGCCCGACTATCCTATTCTGAAAAACCTCAAGCAGTTGATAAAGCTTATCCTTATCTTGGCGATGTTGCTCAAGCAACTTTTCAACAATATTTGTATAGTCCGGAGTTTGTTGAGTAGTTGCGATAGAGACGGGTTGTTGAGATGGTATTTCCTGCTGTTGCTGAGCCTCTTGATTAACCGGCTGTTCATTCTGTGTAGGTAAGCTTTCTTCGACAGTCATTTCTTCAGACTCAAGTATGTAAATTTCTTCGTCACCTTTTGGATCTTCTGTAACCGGAGGCGTATTTTGTATAATCGTTCTCGAAGGATATACGACACCAGGTTGACTAGTCATTTGGGTAGGCACATCGACAACTTCAGTAGAATCTTTGAGTAATCGAAAAAACTCAAGCAAACTCGCCTTATCAACGACATAATTAAACCCTTGAGGAGTTCTTTTCCTCTTAAATTTAATCTTATTGGTTTTGATTAATCGTCTTATTGTTTGCGCAGACTTGTTAACAAGATCGGCGGCTTCTCCTATCGTGATTAGCTGATTAACCATTTGTAAACGATTTAGAGTAAGCAATTTTTATCAGAAAAAGGTTGATTAGTCAAATCGGAATTTACGGCTTGGGAAAGCCGAAAGGCCGACTAATCACTTCTGGATAACCCTTATAGCGCCTTTGTGGATGGTGGAGGGTCTTGACTGTTGGTCTATCGAAACTTCAGGAAGATTAGCTAAACCGAAACGGCTTATACCGCCAAAATTCTCAATACCGGTAGGTACATCAAAATATTCGCCGTTTAATAAGGCCCGTGACCCCGCGACCCTATCAAAAGGAGGTAGATAAAAATATCTAATATTTCCATCAGTAGTAGGCGCTTCTATTATATAAGCATAAAGATATGTGTTATCCGGTTGGTACTTTGACGCATCACCAATGACAAATGCAAATCTGCCACCGACCCGTTGAAGTGTCGAACCTAAATTTGAAAGCTCGTCGCATAATGCTTGCGTAGATGGAAAATCTCTGGTCCTCTCCAAAGAATCGTTTACTTTGCCAGTTCTAATACTATTGAAAGTTTCAATAGTATGACGAATAGCCGCTTGTAATGGTTCCGCTATCCCATTTAAATTCTCCGAAGGACCGAATGTCCTTCCAAATCCAGGTGGAATTGGAGCATTAAACGTGCCTGGTTTACCATATAACAAATCAAGATCACCTACAGATCTACCGGTTGCGGCTCTGGTGCCAGAAACAAGATCAGCTGTTGCGCGAGATTCAGGGGAAACGGGACGACCTATGATTCTAATGCGACTAGGACGACGAGGTTTTTCGTCACCATCAGATTCAGATCTCTCAACCCTCACAATTCTTGGCATAAAATTTTTTTAAATCTTTCAATTATAGCACGAAAACAGACTTATGTAAATGTCCGCTTTGCAACTACTCTGTCGCGGGACAGACCAATTTAATCCGTTAATTCTCGCCCGTGCAAGTTTTGCAAAAGGCTGGGAATTAGAGCCAACCAATCATAAAACAACATAAATTCCAAAGGCTCTTTTGCCATATGGCTTCGTTATCAAAAGCCTCAAATAGCTCTGCTATATTCTTTGTTTTTGATGTCTTGCCATATGGCAAAAGAGCCTCTGTTTTTTATGCCATTTTATGACTGATTGGCTCTATTGCGCGACAGCAGAATCAGTAACTCAATGTACTTCAAAAGGAGATTGCATTCGTAAAACGGACCGGTGTCGTGTCCGCTTCGCTTCCCTTGCGCTATGGTGGGTCAGCCGAGAATCGAACTCGGGACCGTCGGCTTAAAAGGCCGCCGCTCTACCAACTGAGCTACTGACCCAAACAGGAATCTAAAAAAAGCAGGGTTATTCTATTTATAAAAATACCCTTAAGCAAGGGGAAATTGCGAGATTTGCATCTTCTCTTCCTCCCATCTTCACTAGCATCTTAACTATCTTCTCTAGTTTACTAGGTCCTCTCTCTTCCCCTCACTCTCCGTTTCGTTCAAACAAACTTACCCCCGTAAACGCAATCGCCGGCAGAGCAAACCATATATTATAGTTATCAACCATCATTCTTACCAATTCGGATTCGTAATAAAAACTTGTTGTTGTCATAAGACCATAGAATCCGTTAACAAAAGAAAATCCCGATATGAAAACAAGTATTGTGCTGACAATAAGCCCGGCATTCAAAACTCCAAAAATAAAATTCGCCATAACCTTTGTCGATAACGGCTTGTCCGACAAGACGGAAACAGAGAAGCTACCTTTTACGGCAATCACAACAATAACAGCGATAAAAACTATGATTTTCATCAAGATAAGAGCCTGCGTACCCACTTCATTTTGTAAAGACGGGATTGATGGCATTAGATACTGCTGAAACAAATTTCCTATGCCATCCGCGGTCAATATCGCCAAATAAGTTCCAATAACAACCTTAAGAGTACGATCTTTACCTATAATAAAACTATATGCGATTATGACGGCAAAAAAGACGATAATGAACAAATCCCATGAGAGTCTGATATCCATAATTTATTTTTATTTCAAATCTATCCTATTACAATATCGACCCTGTGACAACTAAAATATTTTGCCGAAAATCCCACCATGCCCAGAGGTCTTAAGACCTTTTTCCAAAGCCAGTTGTTCATATAACTCCCTTTCCTTATTGGAAAGTTTTTTTGGTATTCGTATGGAGATTTTTACAAGATGTTCTCCGGCAGTAGTGCTGTTTTGCGGCTTAACACCATATCCTTTTAAGGTAAAAATTTGTCCATTTTGCGTGCCGGCAGGTATTTTCAGGTCAATTTCTCCATATACGGTCGCCATTTTGATCTGATCGCCAAGTACGGCTTGTAATAAATCAATCTCTTCGACAGATCTAATAGTGGTACCTTCACGGGAGAATTTATTATGAGCCATTACTCTTATATGTAGATATAAATCGCCATATGGACCGCCACCGACTCCGGCTTCTCCTCTTCCGGAGAGTTTTACAATCGATCCATCATCTATGCCAGAAGGGATTTTAACAGTAATCTTTGATTTTTGTCGTGTACGCATGGTCCCGTGACATTCATGACATTTTTTCTCTGGAACACGCCCTTCTCCGTTGCAATTACTGCAGATATGAGATGTGCTTATTTGACCTAAAATTGTTTGCCTTACGCTTCTTATCTGTCCTGCGCCGTTACAATTTGAACATGTTACTATTTTTGTATTTGCTTCATATCCTTTACCTTCGCATGTTTGGCAAACATCGGCTTTTGCTACTTCGAGAGTCCTCTCTATCCCAAAAACAGCCTCTTCAAAAGTTAAATTAAGTTCGAATTCAATATCATCACCTCTCACACCGCTTTTACGCGATTTACGGCTTCGTCTACCCATATCACCTCCAAAAAAAGTTTCAAATATGTCTGAAAACCCTCCAGCTCCTCCGGAAAAAGATCCGAAATCGAATCCTTGAAACCCCTGGAAGCCGCTAGGTCCGCCGCCGCCTCCATTAAAAGAAGTACTGCCGAATTGGTCGTACTGTCCTCTTTTCTGCTTATCCGACAAAATCTCATAAGCTTGATTTACTTCTTTAAATTTCGCTTCAGCAGTTTTATCACTTTTATTCATATCCGGATGATGCTTTTGAGCAAGCCTTCTGTAGGCTTTTTTTATTTCGGCATCAGAAGCGGTTTTCGATACACCAAGTATTTCGTATAAATCTTTCATAAGCGCAAGGACACGCAAGTATTACTTGAGATATATTATCAAGTTTGTTTCGCATTAGCAAAACTCCCAGTCGCGAAGCGACCTCTAGTATAAATTGTTTTGCGCTAGCAAAACTCCTCCTCTTATTCACCTTTTACATACAAAAGGCTATTACAAAACAAATCCGTAACAAGTAAAACTGATTTTGGTTTGTACAACCAGGATGGTTGAAAAGTGGCTTTTTGAAGCCGTTAATCCGTTCACGTGTAGTCGATTTGTATAGGCGAAAGTTAATCGAAAAATTCACGACTAATCAAAATGTTAACAAGGTGTTCAAAAGTTGTGCAGAAAAGGTGGAAAAGTCGAGTAGTCGGATTTTTGAATAATCAAAACGGCGTTTTCGGAAACACGAATAGTCAAATCGTAAAAATTAGTAGTTGAGATGATTATGACCAGGCAACATTATCCCTGTTGATATCGTGTTGCCTAATCAAATATCTCTGTCTGAATGAGTAGGTAACATGTGGTTTTAAAAACCAGTAAGGTCGTTTATGCGCTTGTGTAAGCCGGAAACAGTTGAAATAGGTTGGACTATCTTATAGAATCCTCCAGGTTTAATAAACCAGTAGAGATTTTTGCAGACAGGAGGCGTGGCTATATGATTCAGGATGTATTGCGAGGTCCTATCGTCTAGTGGCCTAGGACACTGCCCTCTCACGGCAGAAACACGGGTTCAAGTCCCGTTGGGACTACCAAGTAATCCGCAAGCAGAGAGTATCGTCGAAGTTGTAAAACCCTTAATTATAGCAAGCGAAGGTCATGCACGAAAAGCAAAAAAATACAGGGATAAAACAAAAAGAAATTGTGTCATCCGCATCAGTGAAACGGGAAGCGTGAAAACAAGTTTTAAACAATGAGTTTTAGGCTCATTCAAACTAATACGCAATACCTTAATATATATAAGCTCCTTGAAAATCCGGCAGGCAGAGTGCGACGCAATTCCGTAAGGATGAGCGGAGTGCTCTACAAAAAGGAAAACAAACAATATTTTGCAATAACTAATTTAATATATAGATCTCGAAAGGGGTCGCAATTATTTCAGTTTTTTTATTTCTTAACGGAAAAGAACCGTATGGATATTTCTTTAAGTCTGCGAACACTACGCAGAACCATCGCGGGCCTTAGCTTACTTGCAGTACTCGCTACAATGAGTGTTGCCGGTATAGCGAAAGCACAAACGTTCTCGGACGTAGAATCGGACTCTTGGTATTACGAGTATGTTGAAGAACTCGTATCTCAAGGAGCTGTTGCCGGTTATGACGACGGAACATTTGGTCCTGCAGATTATTTAACTCGCGCACAGGCTGCCAAGATCATGGTT
The DNA here is from genome assembly GCA_041666465.1 of Candidatus Altimarinota bacterium. Taxonomy (GTDB): domain Bacteria; phylum Patescibacteriota; class Gracilibacteria; order UBA1369; family UBA12470; genus XYC2-FULL-41-22. The sequence goes on along the minus strand of JBAYGX010000031.1, from coordinate 2,222 downwards.
TTGGCTTATGCCGGTGAGGACGAAGTGGATTATGATTACGATGCCGGTTTCACTGATGTTGATGCGGACGCATGGTATGCGGCCTATGTCAATACAGCTGCTAAACTTGGCATAGTTAGCGGATATACGACAGAAGACGGTGATTCAACTGGTGAATTCGGACCGGATGATTACATCAACCGCGCCGGATTTGCAAAAATGGTTGTAAGCGCCGCAGGTCTTGAATCAGACCTTACAGACGCTCCACACTTCAGCGATGTGGATGACGGTTCATGGTATTACGACTTCGTGGAAACAGCTTACAACAACTCAGTTGTTGACGGTTACAGCGATGGCACATACAAACCTGCCAACAATGTAAACCGTGCAGAAGCTTGTAAATTGGTAGTTCTTGGCGAGACTCCAACGCTAAGATATACGGAAGACGAAGAGTGTGATGAAGGTTACGAATGGGATTCAGATACAGAGGCTTGTGTTGAAGTAGTAGTAGAAGAAGAATGCGACGAGGGTTACGAATGGGATTCGGATACAGAAGCTTGTGTTGAGGTAGTAGAAGATGTCAGCACCGGTACATTGACGGTTGCAATGGGCGATGAAATCGATGGTGCGACCTTACCAAAAGGTGCAACTTCGGTTGATATGCTCAATGTAGCATTCACTGCAGATGGTGATGATGTTGAACTTGATGGCTTCACGATGCATAGAACCGGCGTCGGTTCTTCAAGTGACTTCTCTTCTGTATATGTATACGAAGGAGACAATCGCTTAACGACAGCTAAAACTATTGCCAGCGATACAAATGAAGCAACTTTCGGCTCTCTTAATTTAACAGTTGCAGACGGCGAAACTGTTACATTAACTTTGGTAGTCGATATGTCTACAACTGCTGTAACAGGTGACGAAAGTGCACTTGAGATAGTAAGTGTAGATGCAATTGACTCAGATGCTGTGGAAGCAACCGGTACATTCCCAATTACTGGTAATACGTTCGAGATGAGTGGTGCAAGTGCAGGTACTATGACAATTGCTGTTCATGGTGCTACGGCAAACCCAACACTTGGAGACACTGATGCTGAAATATCAGAGTTCCAATTGACTGCGGCAAGTGAAGATATGGCATTCGCAAGAGTTGCATTAACTGTAAAAGGTACAGTTCAGGGTTCGGCTTTGAGTAACTTCAAGTTATGGCAAGGCAGCGATGTAATCGCTACAGCAGATACTATATCTGATGACGAGCTCGTCACATTCGTTGTAAACGGTACATACAATTGTACATCTTATGATGAACCTGGATATTGCGTTTCAAAAGGCAATTCAAAAACCTTTAATGTAACGGCGGATATCGGTGCCGAAGCGGATCCAACAGATACAATTATTGTTTATCTTGAAGAGTCTACAGATTTGGAAGCAATCGGATTGGTATACGGCTACGGAGCACAAGTGTCATACGGAGATTTCGACAATGTCACAAGTGGAGGCACTGACGACTCTCAATGCACAATACAAGGTGGTCAATTTACAGTTTCTCAAGATGGACCAGCCTCAACCGATGTTACAATCAATGGCAAGGATGTTGTCTTGACCAAGATGACATTCACATCTGAAAGAAATATTGATATCAGGAAACTTTCTGTAATCCTTATTTCGGACACAGGTAGCGGTTTGATTTCTGATGATAACGCGGTTGCGAACTTCAGTGATGTCAAATTGGTAGAACTTGACGATGATGGGGTTTATGTAGATACATTGATGGGTCCTGGTGATTTGGTATTGACAGGCAATGACACTGAGGCTGCCGGTCAAACACTCACATTCACGGATTCATGGGAAATGGCAGTAGGCGAGAGCATAAATGTAGCTATCACATGTGATATAGCCAACTACACAAGTTTGGAAGGCACAACGATAGAAGGACAATTGGCTGTTGTTGCATCCGATGGTATCTATGATAATGATGCAGGTGAATATGTAACCGATATCGTGCCGAGCTCAAGTCCGGCAATAGATGGTTACGACATGACAGTAAGAGCTGCAAGCTTATCTGTGGCATTGGCATCTGATCCAGATTCGGATACCTTTGTTAAAGGAACAGAAAATGTTGCACTTGCTGCATTTGCATTGTCATCAGGTAGCGCAATGGATGTGGAAGTAACTGAGATTAATGTTACAGGTTACTTGGATGCAGATCTCGATACTACTTACAACGACATTGCAACAACAGT
>JBAYGX010000030.1:0-14557 GCA_041666465.1 Candidatus Altimarinota bacterium | reverse complement strand
GCAATAACGGAAACTTTACTCCAACCGATTTCCGAAATTTCAGCCTTAAGTAACGGTTTGTCTGTAAGTTTCTTATCCAATGCAAGAACCTCATCAACCACCCGCACGGTAACTCCTCCAACTCTCGCCGCAAACTCATAAATGGAATAAAAACCGTGCCGTCTATACAACTTCCTGCGCTCAACCTCCGGTAATAGCGCCACGAACTTCCTGCGATACACAAGTGCCAATCCACCATACTTTCGACACAAGCTCCAAAGTGCAGTATTTGATAATTTGCCCATATGTATTTTTGTTAAATTTCATTAGAAAAATACCGTCTAGACAGATAGCGGTCAAATATTCCGACTGGACATGTTTCAGAAAGCGTTTACTCACCCCGGGTCGCGAAGCGACCTCCTCTGTTCGCATTTCCTCCCCTCTTCCTTTAAAATACTTACATGCCAACCTGTCAAAACTGCCAAATAGAATTCTCAATCCCGCAAGACGACATAGCATACTACGAAAAACTGAAAATACCGCCCCCCAAATGGTGTCCACCTTGTCGTGAAATGCGCCGAATGGCTTGGTGTAACGAAATGTACCTTTACCCTAACACATGCAAATTATGCGGTAAAAAAATCATCTCCCAATTTGGCGAAGACAACCCACGCCCCGCCTATTGCGTACAATGCTGGTGGAGCGACAAATGGGATCCACTTGCCTACGGTCGCCCTATCGACTGGACAAGACCATTCCTCGAACAATTCCACGAACTGGAGTTAAGCGTACCCCACTGCTGTGTCTCGATAGATGTTGGCGCGATCAACAGCGAATACACTCACTACGCCGGTCAAGAAAAAAACTGTTACATGATTTTCCACGCGACTTTTGTGGAAGATTGTTATTACGGTTATGGCGTCAAAAAAGCCAAGAATTGCATGGATGTCCACTACTGCCACCAGTCAAGTTTTTGTTATGAATGTATAGATGTAAAAGATTGCTATAATCTTGCATGGAGTCAGGATTGCTCGAATTGCGGAAGCAGTTATTTCTTGAGGGATTGTGTCAATTGCGTGGACTGTTTTATGTGTACCGGTTTGCGTAATAAAAATTATTGTTTTTTAAACCAACAACTCACTCAAGCTGAATATAAAAAACGACTCGCCGCCATTAACATCGGTTCATATAAAGAAGTCCAAAACCACCTCTCCCAATTTATCGCCCTGCAGCTGAAACACACCTACCGCCACCTCCAGAATAATATGATTGAAAATTCTCTTGGCGACCATTTATATAATGCAAAAGATTCGTTTTACTGTTTTGATACGAGCGATATTGAAAAATCGAAATATTGCAGCCAGATGCAACTCGGCGTGCGCTATTGTTATGACATGTATCAGTACGGCGTAAGCTCGGAACTCTGTTATGAAGGCGCGATGGTCGGGACGAATGCTTACAATATTCATTTCTGTTATCTTTGCCTTTGGCAGGTTACGAATCTGACTTATTGCGCCGAATCTTATAGCAGTCACGACTGTTTTGGATGTTTTGGCCTGAACCATAATCAGTATTGCATTCTTAACAAGCAATACACGGAACAAGAATATTTTAGTTTAAAAGAAAAGCTTGCAGATCCTGAATTCGGAGAATTCTTGCCAATTAAATATAGTCAGTTTGCTTACAATGAAACGACAGCTCAACTCTGGTATCCGATGACAAAAGAGCAAGTTCTTGCGAAAGGTTGGCGCTGGCAAGATAATTTACCGGGTACTTACGGGAAGGGGACGATTGGTGAATTACCGGATGATATAAAAACCGCGCCCGATAGTATTGTTGGAGAAATTTTAACCTGCGAAAATTGTCAGAAAAACTATAAGATTATTGAGCAGGAGCTTAAATTTTATAAAAAACACGGGTATCCCCTGCCAAGAAAATGTTTTGAATGCAGACGCATTTCAAGGATGCAAAAAAGAAATCCAAGAAAGTTCTGGATCAGACAGTGTGCTCAGTGCCAAGAGAAAATATATACGACCTACTCGCCCGAAAGACCGGAAATGGTTTATTGTGAAAAATGTTATCAAAAAAAAATATATTGAAATCTCACGCCAAAATAAATCTTGCTCTCGACATCCTCGGCAAAGACAAGAATTACCATCTCGTCGAAACGGTTATTTGTGAAGTGCCGGATTTGTATGACGAAATCGAAGTGAAAATCTTACGCGACGGGAAATCACAAATCGAAATTATAACAAACAACGAAGAGCTAAACGCGAACAAAGAAGAAAATTCCGTCCGTGCGGCAGTCAAACTCCTAGCCGGCAATAACTCGGTGAAAATAACTATCAAGAAAAACATTCCGCTTCGCTCCGGTCTCGGCGGCGGTTCGAGTAATGCCGCGACGGTACTAAAAGAACTAAACGACCAACTCAACCTGAATCTAACCACGCCGCAACTCCGCACACTCGCCGCAAAAATATCGATGGACACGCCATTTTTTATAACCGGTGGTGTTGCAAGGGCTACACATTACGGAGAAATAATAGAACCGATAAGAACCGACCTGATACTTAAACCGAAAATAATTTTCTCGACCAAATCGCAAAAAAGCTCAACCGGTGAAATGTTCGCAAAAATAGATAATTTGCCAACAGGTCAAAACCGCGAAAAAACCAAAAAACTAATCCGTGCCCTTGAAAATAATGATATGCAATCCGTAATAAAAAACCTGCACAACGATTTCGAACTCTTACAAGTTGTAAGTTGTAAGTTACCAGTTACCCTTCATCTCTCCGGTTCCGGACCAACTTGCTTTAAATTGTTGCAGTAATTCCACGCCACGCGCCCTCTGAATGAAGTGATATATAACCAAACATTAATTTGATAACTCAAGCAAAAATCGATCCGCTCGGCTCTAATATAAAAACGCCAAATCTGATGGCACTATTGCGAGTTTTCTTTTGACGCAACTTTGGACCAATGATTCAACTTCCTGACGCTTTGCCTGGCATATAGGGCCGGTGTTGTTTCGCGCGTTGCAGCCAACTACACCAAACCACTTTTCGGGGGAAGCAGTTCGAACAATAATATTACATTCTTGGGTCGCGATTTCGGTACGAGTAGGGACAGGATCTTTGAGGCATCCCGTTAGTGCAAATAATGCACCTAAAACCAAGCTTTTTACCCCAGATTTCGGCAATAAATTTATACTCATAACGGTATTGAAGCACAAATTTGCCAAAAAGTCAAGCTCGTTTTATTATCATCAGTCAGTCGCCTGTCTTTTGGGGTCGCAGGAAGTGTGTTAAGGTTACGCTATGTAATCTTAATTTCTTACCATGAAAAAGTTCTTATTGCTCTTGTGTGTTTGCGGTTTGGTTTTGGCATCAGGTTGTAGCGAAAAAGAAGACGAAACAATTTCCGATCCGGTTGTCACGGATGAAGTAGTCGCTGATGATGTTGTGACAGATGTGGATTTCTCTCGCGAAACAACTTACGCCCTCGCATCTTCCGAACTTGCGGACGAAACAGGATGGGGATTCGCATACAGTCCTGCTAACACACTGGATTTGGACTACTCCACAGCGTGGTGTCGATCCGGCGATGATGCGGAGCAGATTTTAAGCTTAAATTTTGCCGGACCCGTGACGCTCAGTACAGTCGGAATAGTTCCGGGCTTCGCGCGCGATGAGGAAATTTTTAATCAAAACAATCGGCTCAAAACAGTTGAGGTTTACTATGATGATTTAACCTCGCCTGTCGCAACGCTCGATTTTGCAGATGAATACAAAATGCAGTTTTTCGATTTACCGGAACAAGAAACAAGTACGGTTTCTTTTAAAATAAAAGACATATATGCGGGATCAAAATATGATGACACATGTGTAGCCGAAGTGGATTTCTGGAGCGATTGGGTGGCTAATAAAGATGCAGTTGCCGCATATAATTATTACCAAGAGTACAAAAAGGATTTTGCATTAAGACCGGTGGGAGTGGATACAATTACGATGTTTGTTTCGGATAAGGCGGCAACAGAAATAGATGCTTGTACGGAACCTTCTTCTGAAGAAGCCAGTTATGGGATTACCTATTCTCACATGGAAGCTGATGATATTTATTATTTTGATGCCGGGGTCGGTGGTGTTTTTTTTAGAACAAAATTAAATTCATATGCTCAAGCCGGTGATGAAATTACAGTCAAAGTAATGGCGAAAGATTGTAACGAGGAAATAGTTGGATACGAATCAAAATTATTGGATTCTTACGACTTGGTCGCAGAATCATGTACGGATGGCGCCGTTTATGTCGGAGGAGAATTGGATATTGCGATGTCACCGGGAGATGCTTTTTTCTGTAGAGATGTTTTGCAGTTTTACTACGGTGACCGTTTGATTGGAGTGAAGGAATATGGATTTATTCAGTAGTGGTTTTCTACTTCTGAGTAGAACCGTATTGCATGAAATCCAATCTGTAAAATCACGCCTGCGCCACGCAATTAGCGTCAAAAATAAACAAATTAATTAGTCGAGGGTATCGTTACCCTCTTCTAATTTTTTATTTATGCGAATTGCATTAGTTCAGCCGATTACGGAAAGAAGCGCCTCGCTCGGTATCCAGAAACAGCCGACAGGAATTATGTCGCTTGCGGCCCAATTAATTCGCGCTGGGTTTGAGGTCGAAATGATTCATACGCAAAAAACGGAAATAGTAAAAAGACTGCAGGAATCCAACCCGGATTATGTCGGTATCTCTACCATGACTCCGAATTTACCTGACGGCATGGAAATCGCGCAAGCGGCAAAAGATTTTAACAGAAAAATGATTACGATATTGGGCGGATGGCACGCTTGGGGTTGCGTGCAAGAAGGTGGTGAGGTTCTCGAAGAGATATTGAATGAAAATTCGCCAATAGATTTCGTTGTTGCGGGCGAAGGAGAAATTACATTAACGCAACTATTACAGAATCCATCAGATGAAAACATCCCGGGAGTTTCAACTTTTCGAGATGGTGCGATAAAAACAAATCCATTTAAGCGTATAGAAAATCTTGATGAGCTTGAAGATCCATCTTACGAAGGACTTGATGTTAATACCTATAGGGATTTGCGAAACGGTGCGCTCGACTTAAGCATCCATGCGAAAAGAGCTTGCAGGTTCTCTTGCAAATATTGCTTAACTGCAAGTGCTTATGGAAGAGGTGTTCGTAAATTTAGCCCGTCGAGAACAGTACGAAATATAGAAAAAATCGTGCAAGAATTTTACCCTCAAGTCATAACTTTTACAGACGAAGATTTCTTCGCGGATATAAAATGGGTGGAAGAGTTGGTCTCGCTATTAGAGAAGTCTGACTGCAAAATGTCTTTTGATACATTTGCAGGCGTGCCGGATTTGATTGCCCTTAAAAGAAAAGGCAAAGGCGACTTACTCGATAGGATGGCAAAAGTCGGGTTTAGCTCGTTTACAATCGGGGTGGAATCTTTTAATGAAAAAACTCTAAGTGCTTACGGAAAAGAGCCGATGATTTTGGCAACTATGACGCCGGAAGAGAGAAAACAACCATACGATCTTGTCGCTCAGCATCAAAAAAGCGTACAAGAAGCGATCAATTTCGCTCACGAACACGGGATCCTTTGCGTGGGCGATTACATGGTCGGCAATATGAATGAAACCGAAGAAGAGGTGCGAGAAGGATTTGAAAAATTTAAAGCATTAAAAAATCTCTTCTTGGCATACATACCAGTATTTACTCCTTATCCGGGCACGCCATTATGGAAAGAGGCTTGCGAATCGGGTCGCTTAAAAATAACGCCGAAAGGCGGCATAGACTGGAGTTCATTTGACGCGGGAAGCGGCGCGATGGAAATGGGTTATGATGCGAAGGGGTTAAGAGACGAACTGGAATTGGAATTCTATACCTCACCGCGATACATCAAGGACATGATTGGCATGTTGCGAAAAAATCCCAAGGCTTGGCGCATGTTTAAGTCGCGATATAAATATCTTGCGAAGGCATGGTACTCTAGGCATTTCCCCATAACTTCTGGAACTGAATCAGTTTAGCTCTCGCAACCTCGGGCGAAGTGGTTTTGACCATCTTGATTGCACCCTCGGAATCTTTATAAAACGTCAGGTAATTATTTCCAAAAAGATAACTGAATTCGAGCGGATACTCGCCGTTTTGCACAAACCTGGTCTCGCGGTTTTCACCATTATCGCGTCCGGCTAAATCCTTGGAAAATGACGAATTGTCAAAAATAATTGCAGAAGCATGTCCGCCTTTTCGAACACGATTTTTAATAAAATCTTTTTCAATTTGCGGTCCGAAAAATTTCACAACAGCCTCAAAAGATCCAACGCACCAAATGTAATCATCAATTTTCGCAGGTATGTTTAAGTAAAAATCCGTCAAATCGTTTTCTTCAAAAATCTCAACATTTTTAGGCAACTGCGCCATCTTGGCAAGATCTGTAAGCTTGCGCGCAGTTCTCTGGATTTTTCGCGAATTAACTTCTAGCTTAGTGGCTATTTTATCGAGCGGAACTGCCGTAAAAATAATCGGTCCCTTCTTTTCGGAAGGTATGACGAATCCTTTTTGCGAAAGCGCATGAAGCATTTTGTAAATTCCGGCAAAACTATATTTGAGTTTATTTTTAAGATACGAAGCATCACATCCGGGCGCATTAAGAATTTCGCAATAAATCTCCGCTTCACCTTCTGTGAAACCGATTTTCGAGAGAGCTTGTTTTAGGTAAGAGAGGATGTGCATATTAAAAATAAAAAGGACAAAAATTTAACACAAACCAGTTGGTCCGTCAACCCCCTCCTTGTCTTTCCCCTCAAACCCGCTAAACTTCCTACTATGAAAGTCTTTTTAAGCAAATACTTAAAACTCATCTCGCAAGTTTCCCTCTTAATCGTCCTCGCGACCCTACTCTGGTTCGGAGGCAAATGGTTTTGGATTGAAGCATGGTTTGTGATTGAAATTTTCGTCTTAACATTCCTGACCAAAACGGTCCCATTCCGCATCTCGCTTTCCGCTTTCTCGAGAGGAATTTATATTGCAGTAGGTATATCGCTTCTAATCTATTCTCTGGCACTAGGAATCGGATTTGAAGAAAGGACGATATTCACAAGCGGAATCATAATCCCTCCAATCGAAGAGTTCGCGAAGTTCTTACCGGTACTTTTGATAACTTATCTTTTATACAAAAAACAAAAGAAATTTCTCAACCCTTCAGACTATTTATGGGTCTCAATGTTATCAGGTGCGGGCTTCAGCATGATTGAAAAAATGTACTTCGGAGACGCAACATTTTCATACACATACGGTCCTCATTTAGGCGGTATTTATTTCTTCCCCGACGCGCTTAGCGCAGGAGGGCTTGGGTACATCGGTCATTCAGCGGCAACAGGATTAATCGGGATGTGTTTTGGGCTTGGGATTTATTTAAAATTAAAAGTAAAACAATTGGCGAAATTCTGGTGGATCCTTCCATTAGTCGGTTTCTCATGGATTGTCATCGAACATGCGATTGTTAATATAGGTTTTATTGAAAATTATGACATGCTATACATTATGAAAGGCGGTGAAATAACTCCGACTTTATTCTTAATCTTGCTCGTTCCAACCCTGGGAATTAGTTTTTACGGGATGTATGATTCGATCAAAAAACATCCTGTTATCAAAAAGGCTTTTATCGGTGAAAGTAAAAAAACAATAAAAGAATTCAAAGATGGAAAATGGGCGGATGGAATTATCTTATTAAAAAAGACGATACTAATGCTGAGAAAATTTAATATATTCGTCTGGCAAAAAATTACTAAAAACTAAACAATATGATTCACGAATTGTTTATATCGGCGAGTAACTTCTGCCCATCACTCGTTTTCAACAATCCTGGCAAAATAACAGAAGCATGCTTCAGTGGAAATGAGTATGAAAATCCTCTTTTCAATCCATGCACTGCGGCTGTTGGCGGACTATTGTTTGGAGCGATTATGGATGGCGCAAGTAGTAGCACAGGTGGAGGTTCGGATTATTACGACAGTGGCTCGACGACAACAACAACCGGCGGTCCAGGTGAAACTGCACCGGAAACAAACTTATCGGATTTCCTGCCGAGCGAATACAGAGAACCAACATTAAGTGATGTAGTCGATTAATTAGATGCTTCGACCTCTCCAAAGACATAACTTCTTTCGCCTCCGCCGGTAACTTTTAATCTTTTTGGATCAGACTCTTCTCCTCGAATACTTAAGAGATAATCCCCTTCTGGCAATTTACCATTAAACACGCCATCTCTTCTTAATATCTCATTTGCTCTATCAAGTGCAGCTACTTCAAAAGAGGTTTTAGCGGAATTGTCAGCATAAGTTATGGATTCAACTTTCTTGCCGACTTTTATTGCTATATCCCCATAATAATCGTGTATCATTCGCATATATTTCTGAAGTCGTTCGACTATTTGTTCTTGCCGTGGGGATAATTGAGCAGCTTTTTTTATGGAAATGAGTGATGCCATGGCTCTATCCATTGCCAACCCCGCGTCTCCAAGATTTAATGCCGCTTCGACTCCGGCTAACTGTTCCTGTTCAGACGGAGTTTCGATTTTCCCGTACAAATTTTCAGCTCTTTCCCAGTTCCCCTCTGTAATAGCTTGAATCAATTTGCTCCCGGTTTCTTCATATGAAAACGTTTCTTCACGCGAAGCTTCTACATTGGTACGGGTTAAATCAGGCTGTTTTCTTGCCATGCCGATTGCAGCAAAACAAGCACTTATATCATCCTCATAAGCACGAGCGTCCGGATTTTGATCCAAAGGGATACTGTATGTGAATTGCAGGAGTCGATTTTCAGAATCTGGATGCTCAGGGTCAACATTTTTAAAAGTTATTGCCCACGAGGTCGCTCCATCAGATATACACTCTGCGTTTGCGCGAGGATAAAGAGCGGATGTGTCGGTAACATAGTTCTGTATTTCCCTCCACGCTTTGTCCTGAAGAGATTCAGGCGCTTCTTCAGTGGCCTCTTCACCCGAGGGCATTGTTGGAGCTACATTAGTTTCGGTTTCAACGGCTGGCGGGAGTTCTGCAGCCGGCTTATCAATAGGCTCGGTTGATGAAGATTGCCCCAACGGAGTCCCCCAAGGGAACAAATCAACAGTAATTATATCCTTAGGTTCGCCCGGATCGGTAGGATATTCCACCGTAACACTTCCATTGTTTAATGAAACCCTGCTTCCAATTGGCAAAAAATCCACAGCCTTGCCGCGTTTTTCAAATTCGCGATATAAATAAACATAAGCGAGAGGACGAAGCTCCGGAAAAGCACGAAAGGCATCATCCAACGCTCCTCCTTTTCCTCCTGTTTCTTTTGATTTTATCTCCAAAACTTCCAAGAGTCCTTTTTTAGCCATCTCCGCCCCGACATCAAAAGATTCCCCGTTATTTATACTGAAAATCTCTCGACTACCTATCGGGGAAATTATTTCCTGGAAAAGAACATCTTGTTCCTTGTGACTGGCATCGGCAATCCGCTTATAATCCTGTTCCAATTCTACTACAAGTGTTTCCGCCTCAGGAGATTCACCCCATTGACCATTTTCCTTTTTTTCAATCCATTTCTTGGGTTGATTTTCGATGGAATCAAGGGTGGGTAAATTTTCTGGCATATTTATTTTGGTTTTGTGTATCCGTACATTATACCAAAAACAGAAGGATTTTTCAATGGTGACTTGACACGCCGGGCGATTCACAGTAAAATACGCCACTCTCTGTTCCCAATTAATTTAATTATGGAATCTCCGAGAAGACAAATATTGGCTATCGGTACGGTATTGCTATCTCTTGCAGCTACCGCTTGCCAAAAAGAATCCACAGAAGGTCCCCAGCCTCCAGTAGAAGCCAAACAAACAACAGTATTATCAGAAGAAGAACTGATAGATGCAGCATTGTCACAAATTAGAGAAAATGAAAATTTAGAACTTCGTCGAATGCAAGATTGCGGATATAGAGATATGTACTATGCACTGGACGCAAACAGAGATAAAGTTAGAGATTCTCTTGTATCAGCTCAGATTTTTTGCAGTGATCATGGCGTATCTATAGGCTTTTTTAACGACAGTATCAGATTAGATATTCCGGAGAGAGAAAAAATCAACATGCCCGAAACAGAAATGGGATATGTGGATGTCGAAGGTGAGAGGATTTTACTGCCTATGGGGGATTTTTTAGGAACAGTTTTTAAAGATAGTAAAGAAAATACCGGGTGGGTTTCATATGAACATATTAAGCATAATTTATATATGGTAAATGATGACGGCACATTGGTATTGTTAAAAAGAGAAGAAGCAGAAAATTTATTAAATCATGAATTATTTTTTTATAAAAACCCGGATCCCAATCCCGAGAAGAGAACGGTAGAAATAAGAGAAGGTATTTTAATATTAAAAAGCACAAACGAGGGGTCAGGTGAAAAAACATATTATGTCGCGGATATTATGCCGTGGGGCATCCCCGCTAAAGGCGAAGTTGAAGTAGCAGGAACAAACATGAGAATCAGTACTGATTCAATAGTTGGTATACCACGCCCGGATGGACCAAAAACCGAATGGGACTTGTCAAATCCTCTTCCAACAACAACCGCAGAAGATTTGAAATTTACAAGGCAGTCGGGCGAGGTTGAACATCATAAGTATCTAGCAGGATTAGCCGCGATATTACCGTCTAGTTGGAATATAGCAGCTATGCCAAATAAAGAAGTCAATATGGATGATATCGAACTGGTATTTGGTAACCCAAATTGGGTTAAACCGACAATGGATGAATGGGGTATTAACAAGTCGGAATATGTAGTCACGGTAAGCAGTAATAGGGGTGTTGTTATCATGAGCGAAGCTGGGACATATGCATTTGGTCCAGGAGGTATAAACAGAGGGACACAAGCATCAGTCGCACGCATTGGTTCTATTGAGAAAAGCGAAGAAGATTATTTAAGTGTTTATGATGATGAATCATCATGTCAATCATTTTCAGACGCATGGAGAGAAGATGAGCCTTGTTCAGACAAAGAAACGATATGGCAAAGAAAATCATTACCAATTTTACTTAAAGGGATTCAATACATCGTAGGCAGGGCGCCGTTTTGGATATCGGAAGAAGAATTATCAGCATTTGATGGATCTGATAAGTTAGAACGCGTTTCGTGGAAAAGGATAAAAGACGGTACACTTTTGTATAGGGTACATTTTAACTAAAAACCGACATTAAGCGGCGTAGTAGATTAGTCCCCTCTTCTCTTCATCTGCTGTCTGTGCCTTGTGTCTTACTCACATTTCCACTCTTCCCTCAATCGCCCTCCCGATAGTCGTCTGATCGGCATATTCAAGATCTCCTCCCGAAGGTAGACCTCGAGCGATTCTGGTGATTTTTACATCCGGATATCCGGCAAGAATTTTTGAGATATAAAAGCCTGTTGCCTCACCTTCCAGATTCGGATTCGTTGCGATAATCACCTCTTTAATTTCGCCTAGATCAACTCTTACGACTAATTCGCGCAACTTGAGATCATCAGGTCCAACCCCATCAAGTGGTGCAATTTTTCCATGCAAAACATGATAAAGACCATGGAACTGTCCGGTTTTTTCAATAGCAATCAGATCCATCGAATCCTCAACCACGCATACAACATCTTGCTTGCGCATTGGGTCGGTGCAAATATCGCAAACTTCTTCGGAAGTAAGGGTAAAACATTTATTGCAAAATCTAATCCCCTTCTTAACATTCATAAGCGCATCCGCAAGCTCGCGCGATTTCATCTCGGAACTTTTTAACAAATAAAAAGCCAACCTCTGCGCCGTTTTCGGTCCAATCCCTGGCAAGCGATTAAACTCGTTTATCAGATTTTCTATATTTTTCGGAAGATACTTAGTCATAAGAATTTATTATTTTCTTCTCTTAATCCCCTCTTTACTAGCATCTTTACTATCTTAACTAGAAACTAGGTCCTCTCTTCACAAGCTCCAAGAACTCATTTCTCGTATTAACCTTTTTCTTAAACAATCCCCGGAGCGCAGAAGTCGTCACGTTACTTGATTGTTTTTCCACCCCCCTCGCCATCATACAGAAATGCTTAGCCTCAATAATTACGGCAACTCCACGTGGATGTAAAACATCTTCAATGGCATCGGCAATTTGTTGAGTTAGCCTTTCTTGATTTTGTAATCTTCGTGCAAAAATTTCTACGATTCTCGGGAATTTACTTAAGCCAAGAATTTTTCCATTTGGAATATATCCGATATGAACGCGTCCGAAGAATGGCATCATATGGTGTTCGCATACGGAATACATCTCAATATCCTTAACAACAATCATTTCGTCGTATTTTTCGCCATCAAAAGTCTTAATTATTTTGCGCGGATCTTTTCCATATCCGCCAAAAATCTTTTCAATCATTTTTAAAACTCTTTTTGGTGTTTCGCGTAGCCCTTCGCGCGAAGAATCTTCGCCAATAGATTTAAAAAAGTCACGTAAATTTTTCTCAAAATTTTTCATTTACATAATCTTATGAAGTATTTATGGACCCTTAAGTCGTCAGTCATCTCGGGATGAAAAGTCGATACAAGCATATTCTTTTCTTGGCACATAACAATCTTGCCATCATATTTTGCTAAAATTTTCACTTCCGCGCCAGTAGAAACGATTTTTGGGGCTCTGATAAAAACCGCCGGGACCGGCTTCTGTCCTAGTACAGGCACATCAACTTCGGTTTCAAAACTATCTATCTGCCTCCCGTAAGCATTTCTCTCAACTTCAATATCCATAAGTCCGAGATTCGGTGCTTTCTGAATCCCTGTAATTTTTTTCGCGAGCAAAATCGCACCTGCACAAGTACCATATGCTGGCATTCCTTCGCGAACACGCGAAATAATGGCTTTATCTAGTCCTTCGATACGAAGCAGTTTGCCGATCGTTGTGCTTTCTCCGCCGGGCATAACCAAACCGCTAACCTTTGCGAGATCGCGACAAGTTCTCACTTCAAGAACCTCTGCACCGGCCCGTCTAAGCGCCCGCGCATGCTCGATAACCGATCCCTGAATTGCAAGTATTCCGATTTTCATTTTAACTAATTAACTCTCTTCTCTTCATCCCCTCTTCACTAGCATCTTTAATATCTTCTCTAGTTTACTAGGTCCTGAAACTTCTTCTCTTCACTAGTTCCTAGGTCCTCTCTCTTACCATCCCCTCTCTGCATATCTATCCGCCAATTTCCCAATCTCTTGACTCTCCATCGCCTCTCCCAACCCTTCCGAAACTTTTGCGATTCGAACAGGATCATTGAAATGCATCACCGCTTCGACAATGGCTCGCGCTCTTTTTGCAGGATTTGAAGATTTAAAAATTCCGCTTCCGACAAAAACCCCGTCGCATCCAAGTTGCATCATCATCGCAGCATCGGCAGGAGTCGCAATTCCGCCTGCGGCAAAATTAACGACAGGCAATCGTCCCGTTTTGGCAACCACTTCAACAATCGAAACAGGCACTCTCATCTCCTTTGCCGCCTTAACCATTTCCGCCTTTGACATCCTTCGCACAGCCTCAATTTCGTGAAGAATTTTCTTCCAATGTCTTACAGCCTCGACAACATTTCCTGTCCCGGCCTCCCCTTTTGTTCTAATCATCGCCGCGCCCTCGCTAATACGACGAAGAGCCTCACCAAGCCCGGTCGCTCCACAAACAAAAGGAACTTTAAATTTCGACTTATCAACATGGGTTTCCGGATCTGCAGGGGTAAGAACTTCACTTTCATCTATGTAATCAATCCCAATCGCTTCAAGAATTTGCGCTTCGACGAAATGTCCGATTCGTACTTTTGCCATAACCGGAATCGAAACCATCTTCATAATTTCGCGAATCATTTTTGGATCACTCATTCTGGCAACGCCACCATCTTTGCGGATATCGGACGGAACTCTCTCGAGTGCCATAACCGCAACCGCACCAGCCTTTTCAGCGAGAACAGCCTGTTCGGAATTTACAACATCCATAATGACTCCGCCTTTGAGCATTTGAGCCAAACCTTTTTTCAATTTGCCGGTATTTTTTTGAACGATTTTAGACATGAGAAATTAAGGTAAAAATTTCAAACCTGCCGCATGGTAACATTTCGTAACGAGATGTAGCAAATTTGGGATTGACCGAAAATCAGGTGGACCGCCTATTGGTACCTGTCACAGGGACGAAAGGTGACCACCATGCCGGTCTTTACATAAACGCGCCATGATTTAAAGCAACAGTTGACTGTAAATTTAACAGATCTGGACTTGTCCGAACTGGGTTGTTATACGAATTGTTTTCGTAATAACTACCAGCGTCGTACCAAAGAGCCGGATTAACGCTTCGGTGAACGTTTTTCTACACCTAAAAATCATTTGATCCGAAGTCTTGTCATGGGACGGTGTTGCAACATTTTTATTGCGAGCGCCAATCAATTCACCATTCTGCTCAAGTTTTTCTCAACTTCCGCGATGATATGTTTCTTGATTTTAATCAGACAGACCAACCGTTCGGGGCTACATGT
>JBAYGX010000029.1:0-14624 GCA_041666465.1 Candidatus Altimarinota bacterium | reverse complement strand
ATCTGATCGGATTTTTGCTTAAGTTGCAGAAAGTGAAGATATAAATCTACTCGTCAGACGTTGCCTTATATGCATTGGCAGCAACGCGAGCTGATATGGTAGCAGGTTCAATAAACAAAGGTGGTTGGGGGTCCATTAATTCATCAAGTGACTCATTCGTAGCGCCTGTATCATCAGGTTCGCGTCTATCCCTTCCGTGAGATTGTTCACGAGGATTGTCATCGCGTCTTATCTCTGGAGGATCTTTTGCATTCAAGATAGATTGAACAGGACCAATTTTCATAAAATTCTCTAAAAGTTGAGTTTACAATAATAGTTTTCGGGCAATTTGTCAAATCGTCGGAAGTAGTTTCATAAGCATTTTAGTCGTCTTTCCACTCTCGATTTTTACTCCATCAATCTCGGTTATCGGCACAACTCCCGTAGAAGTTTTTGTAATAAAAACCTCATCCGCCTTTTTCAGTTTCGCAGGTGTTATTTCCGCAAAACGAACCGGTACCGATTTGCAAACGATTGAGCGCGTCACACCTTCCAAAACTCCACGACCAACCGTAAAAACTTGCCCGTCTTTTACCCAGAACAAATTCGAATAAGCACCTTCTTTTACGAAACCTTTCTTGTTAACCAATAACGACTCATAGAAGCCTCGCGAAATCGCATACTCATGCGCCTCAAAACTTTTATTGTAAGGTAGAGCTTTCGCTTTCGGTTTTCGCCTTTCGATTTTATAAAAAGTTGCACTCACGCCTTTGTAAATAATCGGATCGATTACAAGAGGACTCACCTTAATCGCAACATCATTTGGCGTTGCGACGACTTTGACAATCACCTCGCGCGAAACCGGAGTTTCAAGAATCATCTTCTTGATTTCACTCAATTTATAAGGCAATTTCATGCCAATAATTTTTGCGGAGTTCTTAAGTCGCTCGAGATGCGCATCAAGCTCAAAAATCTTGCCGTTATAAGTACGCATAGTCTCAAAAACCCCACGCACTTTTTTATTCGCAGGATCAAAAATCGCCGAAGTTTCTTTTAATCTCAAAAAAGATTTCGCCTTATCAAGCGTCTCTTCGTATTCGGACTCGCAAGTCGAATCGGCAACAATCCCGCCTCCGACATTCAGAAATAATTTCCCATCATGAGCCACAAGAGTCCGGATCACAATATTGGTATCCATGTCGCCATTTGAGTCTATATATCCGATAGCACCGGTATAAACACCCCTTTTAACCGGCTCAAGCTCGTCGATAATTTCCATCGATCTTTTTTTTGGACAGCCGGTGATTGAACCTCCGGGGAAACATGCATGCAACAAATCAACCGCACTCAGACCATCGCGTAGCCGACCTACAACCTCCGAATATGTGTGCCAAACCGTCGGACATTTTTGTAGCGCCCTGTGCTTAACAACTTTTACGCTTCCAATCTCGCTCACTTGCCCGATATCGTTCCTTAACAAATCCGTTATCATATTGAGTTCGGCCTCCTCTTTTTTGCTCGCGATAAGCTCATCTCGCAACTTAATATCTTCAAGAGGAGTCCGTCCCCGGGGACGGGTTCCTTTAACCGGGCATGTATAGATTTTATCACCTTCAAGACGCAAAAATCTCTCTGGCGACGCACTCAAAACCTTAGTATCTCCGCAATCGAGATAAGCCGCAAACGGCGCAGGATTTGTTTCTAGAATTTTACAAAACAAGTCCGCTAGGGCGGAGGGCGCTTTCGACCTTCGCCCCTTATTACCATCGAAATTCGCAACAAGCCTGTGTGTTAAATTCACCTGATAAATATCACCTTCCAGGATATATTCCTGAATTTTCTTGTAAGCCTTGTCGTAATCGCGCTTGGACATTTCAGGCTTGAAACCCGTAACAATATTTTCACGATAAGCACACGGAGTTTTCCAAATCGACTTAATTTTTGCAGGAACGCTCGTGAAGATTTTCTTGTTAAAATTATCGTAACGCAAAAAATCCTCATAATAATTCACATGCAAATCGCCATCGTACGAAAAACATCCAATGGCAATACCCGTCTTAGGACAAACAACTTTTTTCCAGTCGCGCGTAACAAGTTTTTTAACTGGATTAAAGCCTAAAATCGACCACTGCCCGCCATGCAAAAAACTGACATCTTTCTGACTTGCGACAGTCTTTCTGAAAAACAAAAGCGGATCAAACCCACTAATTTTTACGCGATGCAATTTCATTTAAAAAATTACTAATTAATTTATCTCCCGGGGCGGAGGGAGTTTTCGACCTTCGCCCTTTTAAATCAAGCTGTTTTCCGGAGGAAAACTCATTATTGGTCAAAAAAGATTCTGGATGGAACTGTACGCCATAGACAGGGTGTTTTTCATGAGTAATCCCCATTATGATTTTCTCCCCGGTCCATGCCGTTAACTCGAATTCATCAGGCACGCGATCGATTATCAACGAATGATAACGAGCCGCCTTGAAAGGACTTTTTATCCCCTTGAAAACGCCACGACCGTTGTGGGAAATCGAACTCGTTTTCCCATGCATAACTTTTTGCGCACGGATAGTTTTCGCTCCAAAAACTTCTCCAATGCACTGATGCCCGAGGCACACGCCGAGAATTGGTTTCTTGTCATAAAACTTCGCAATAACTTCGCGAGAAATTCCACTATCGGAAGGCTTTTTTGGCCCAGGCGAAATCACGATTGCATCATAATCACGGACATCATTAATGGAAATTTCATCATGCTTGCGTACATCAACATCCAGGGCGAAGTCTTGCGAAGCAGAACGAAGCCCACCAAGCCGGCAGATTTGCTGATAGAGGTTGTATGTGAACGAATCGTAATTGTCTATTAGAATGAGGCGCATATGATGGCAAGCACAAGGACGCAAAGCATTCCTTGCGCAATATTATTAAGTTGTTTTGAGGATGCAAAACTCATTATACTCATGTTGTAAAAAATACCGAAACAACAATCGATGGAACTCGAACAACTACAACAAGAAATCGACACGATAAAAGCTCGCAACCAGGCCGTCGAAACAGATAAAGCGTGGGAAACCAGCAAAACCCGTCGAGCGATTTTGATGTTGTTTACGTATCTGGCAATCGGACTTTATTTGCAATCGATAAAAATCGAAAACGCATGGCTAAATGCGATAGTGCCGGCGGTTGGATTCATGCTTTCCACGCTGACTTTGCCTTTTTTTAAGAGGATTTGGATTAAATTTAAACCTAATTTGAAAAAATGAACGATAAAGAAGCAGCCATAATAGAATATCTTTATAATCATAATAAAAAAGCATGGTATATAGATATCAGGCAAGAATTGGCCGTTTACAAGCGGATTTTTGATTCGGAATACGATTTCGATAAGTGCTTAAACGGTCTGGCGAAAAGAAATAAGATAGTTATGGATGATACGACGATGGTTTTTTTGATAAAAACAAATTAAAACCCAGTCAGACCTTGGATCTTTCACGAAAAATGTTGTCGACGCTGACACTGCCTTTTTTCAAGAAGATTTGGATGAGAATATGTAAATTAAAAACCTAAGCTGCCAGAAGTCCGCATTTGTACGCTACCGGTATCGTTGGCTCTATCTTGCCGTCTTCGATTGTCATCATGCAAAGATGTAATTTGTATACATATTTGATTTCCGGCACCAATATATATATTCCATTGGCGATAACAATTTGGGAAAAGCAAGACGAAGCCGTTTGCCGGAATGGCTTTTGGGAATGTAACACGACTGTATTCGTTTAGAGGCTGTGCGTCTTCCTCTTCGGGAATCTCTACGACGGTATAGCCGGTATGTTCAAAATAGCCTTCTATTGCAGCGATGAGGTCATCGTGAGTACCTTGGTAGTTACTTAAGAAAGCCAATAAAACTGATCGGGCGTGTGCTCTGTCTATTGTGCAGGTAGGCTTATCACGAGCAAGTCGAGCTTCAGCCGATAGGATAGGCGGCGTTTCTTCTTGTGCAGTTGGTGTAGTGCCTTCCTGGGTTGGCTTCCTTTTAATAAGCCATCCCGGCATGATTTGCTTAAAAAGGCCTTGAACTGCTGCAACAAGTCCGGAATCATCTTCGGTTTTTTTGTCAGCTTCCGGAATGGGTAACTCTTCCATAATTGAATAATAAAGGAAATGATAATATCAGTGGCTTGTTTACTGGTCAAATTGCAGAAATTCAACAACGGTTACGTAGCCCAACCGGTTGGGGTTTGCAGAACAGCATTGCTTCGCCCCGAGGCAAACTCATCCGGGCGAGTTTTGCAAAAATCGCATGCGCCATTAATTCATCCTAAAAATAAAGTAATTTAACGTGCTCGCGAAACAAACCCATAACCAATAAGGCACAAGCAGGTATGCCGCTTTTTTATCGACTCGATAGAAAACAATAATAGTCGTAATAATCATGATCAAAAGCGCGAAAATGTCGATAAGTCCATATAGTGGACTTTGAAGTCCGAAAAACAAAAACGACCATGCGATATTAAGAATAAATTGCACGCCAAAAATCGCCAACGCCAATTTCCCGAAACGAGATTTCGACTCCAAAACGAAATAAAGCGCAACCCCCATTAATGCAAAAAGTATTGTCCATGCAGGCCCGAAAAGCCAATTCGGAGGGTTGAACCATGGCTTGTTTAACGGACTATACCAATCTGTTATTGCGCCAACCGTGACAAATGTAGGAATGTTGCCGGCAAGTTCGCAGGCGATTACACAAGCAATAAGCTTCAGCGATTTTTTCATTTTTGTTTTTTAAAATGTCGCGAAAGAATATACCACATTAATCACGACTCACTGCCGCTAATCTGGCCTCGCCACCGAATCGCTTAATTTCTTCGGCAACAGGGTTGGGGACCAGCCCTTTCCAGTCCCCGCCGTCAGTCATCAATTGACGAACCCTGCTTGCGCTTATGCGACCTTCGCCATCTTCCAACAAGGTGGTTCTGCACACTTCATAGTCACCGGTTATCTCAAACAAGTGTGCAGTATATTCGCTCGGTGCATAAACGCGTCCGAACGGTGGAGTTACGCAAGCCACATGTTGCACCCACAATTCTGGACGATCGATATCTGGAATGGTGACTATTTGATATTTATCTCGCGATACGCCTTCTTCTTCAAGAGTGGCGCGAATCATTTGCATTCGTTCGCTTGCCGTAAAAGGATCGTGAGAGGTAAAGCTTTTATAAGGACTTCCGATGCCAATTACGACCTCGTCATTTTCCGTAAGAGCTCTTCTTAAAACATGGAGATGTCCGTTATGAAACGGTTGAAATCTTCCCGGATAAAGTGCAATAACTCGATTCCTGGCATTCGCCATGGTAGAAGCTATTTTCTTGGCCAATTGTTCGAGTAAAAGTTTTCGATCAATTCTTGAAAGGACTTCAGGCGGAATACTTTCATCAATCAGAGCATCAAGTTGTAATGTTAAATTTTCACCGGGCATAATAAATGTTGGTTATTTCTTTGCGACAAGAGGGATATCCAAGCCGCCTTTGAGAAATGCCCCGCCTGTTACTCTTAATCCGGAAGGAGATTGCCTTCTTTTGAATTCCGCTCGATCGATTAATCCAAGAACTCTACTAAGTTCACTTTCTGAAATCGGTAAACCAAGCGCTAAAATTTCATCAATCGATCTTCTGTTTTCAGCTCTTTCGTGAACAATTCTGTCCAATAAAGGATATCCTGGTAAGCTGTCGGAATCTTTTTGTCCCGGGCTTAATTCCGCGCTCGGAGCCTTGTCTATAACAGATTGAGGAATTACTTCTCCATCTTTATTTATTTCTCTGGCTATGGCGTAAACGAGCATTTTCGGACAGTCGGAAATTACTTCAATCGCGCCACAAGTATCACCATAAAGAGTGCAATAACCGGCAGCAGTTTCAGCTTTATTACCGGTAGCGAGAACAAGTCGATTTTCTCCATTCGAAATCGTCATCAGGATTGTTCCGCGCGCACGCGCTTGTAAGTTTTCGTCGGCAATTCCTTTCACTCCTCCAATCGAACCACGGAAAGAGTCTACTATCCCCTCGATAGAAACATTCCTCAGCTCAATTCCAAGATTTTCCGCAAGAGCTACGGAATCTCCGACAGAACCTTCAGAGGAAAATTTACTTGGCATCGTTATGGCCAAGACATTTTCAGCGCCAAGAGCTTTTACCGCGATTGCCAATACAACCGCCGAATCAATTCCACCGGATGAACCAACGACAGCTTTTTCAAACCCGGATTTATGGCAATAATCTCTAACTCCAAGAACCAAGGCGTCCAAAACCTCAGGAGCAATTTCATCCAGTGCATCCGTCGTGCCATCATATTCAGGAGCCCATTCATGATCAATATGTTCTTTTTGTACGGGCTTCCCATCCCCATCGATATCTACAAAAACCAAATCTTCTTCAAATGTAGCGCCTCTTGCTACAACATCGCCATCGGAAGACAAAACCATAGATCCTCCATGAAAAAGCAGTTCATCATTTGCACCGACTTGATTTACGTAAACAGTGGTAAAACCACGAACATCATCCACGAGTTCGGTTTCTTTTTTTGCAGGACCGCCACAAACATAAGGAGAATTTTCCAAATAAAAATTCACAGTCGCGACATCTTCCCCGAAATCCGGACATATGCAGTGTCCATTATCTTCGAGATCCCAAGTCTCGGAAATCTCTCCGTCTCCATTAATAACAACCATGGTATTCGGGTTTCCGCCCATTGTTACGACATTCATCCCATGTTCTTTCGCAGCCTTTCTTATTTCATCAACAGCCTTTTCGCATCTCGTAAACGTCTCTCGTCTTTGAGAGAATTCGCCGGAAGGATATCCCAAAATGGCACTTTCCGGGGTAACGACAATCCTCGCGCCACCTTCTTTCGCGCGTCTTATCGCATCAACGATTTTCGCGGTATTGCCGTCGAAATCGTTAACGGTTGGATTTAATTGTGCGATACAAATTCTTTGAGTTTCCATATTGATGACGGTTAAAAAATATTTTTAAGAATGTGAACGAACCTGCTCCAAAAATTTATCGACAGGTATGCCAATCACACCTGCGGCAAGCAATTTGCGTCTCATGACTGTAAGCGTTGTATCGGCAGTTCCTTTTATTGGAGCGTCTATTGCCGCAACAGCCTCTCTTATATAAAAAGTCGGGATCCCTTCGCCCGCGGTTTCGAGCATTGCGGTTCCGGAACAAAAATCTTCCGCCCATCCGTCAACAAACACGCTTGGTGTGTGATTATCTTTCAAATGAGACAACATTCCGCTGTCATCAAAACCTTTATCGATAGAACCGAAAGGATGCGCCTCGCGAGTAGTGCCTTTTTTGAAAACGGTAGAAGGAGCGATTTTGATTCTTGGATCGATGGTCCCGCCCGGGGTACCGGCTCTTGCATGATCCGGCCAAAGAGTGATTGAGCCGCCGGAGAATTCCAAATATCTTTCAAAAAGATCGGCATCAAAAGGGAACGCAATACCACTTCTGCGATAACCTCTGAATTCCTCAAGTGTAATAACGCTATAAGGTATTTTTTTAATACCAAGAGTTTGATAAGTGCTTGCGCAAAAAGAGTTGCCTTCCATTATATGTTGATCAAAAAGACCAATAATGCGACCTCCAAAATGAGGAGAAACGGAATTTATAACATCAATCGTTTCGTGCGCTCCAGGGACCGGCAATTCGCCACTTCCCTGAATAGATTCATCATAAGGTTCAAACGCCGGAGTTGTGTCTACATGTACATTCACAGACCCTTCGGCAAGGAGTCTTTTGATATCCAGCTTTTCAGCTTGGGCATCCCATATTGTTTCTGGTGCGGCATTCATGTTTTTTGTGGTTAAATTTTAAATTAAGAAACTTTTGATAAAGCCTCTTGGATGCGCGAACGAATACCGTCGAGCTTTTGGCTGAATCGTGGTCGATATGCGGAAGTCGGATGATTCAAAACGCGAGATGGCAACCTGCCAAGTTGATCCCTGCAACGCTTCGCAATCGATGCGGAAGATTCATTAACTTGAGTTTTGCTACCTCTCTCGAAAACAATTTCACTCAACCTGTGAATAACCGACTTTGTCCCTTCGACAACACCATCGGCATCCTCTGAAGGATGTAGATGTAGATCCTCTACAAAAGCACCGCTCTCATCTTGAATGCGATGAGGGATTGCAACCGGGAAAGAAGCTTTCGCGGTTGTGCCGGATCGTTTTGCGACAGGTACGGTTTGGCCATCCTCTTCGTATTGGGCAAGTTTAAATACAAATCCAACAGGTTCCGGCCTTGCCAAAAACGTGCCAACGCCGAATCTTATATCCAAATCATTCCAGAATTTTTGCCCTCTCGCCTTAACAATTCCTTCTCTTAATTCTCGAACCTTTTGTGGAGTTAAATTATCACTAATTACGATAAAAAACTTTTCAACTCCCAATCGTATTAACTCATCAAAAACAAACAAAATGCTTTGAGAAGTTATCGCGCTGTCATCTCTGACGCCGATAGGTTTGTTCTGGCTCTTGAATCCGAATTTTTCATAAATTCTGGCCGTTGTTTTTAAGCCAACTTTCTTATCAATTGTGTCGATAAGTACGCATGTCGCTTCCGGAAAATATTTGACCCAGGTCGAGTAGGCATTTTCTTCGCCGGTGGCCGGACTTTCAATTGCGTTGCCATCCTCATCAAACAGAAGATAACTTTCGGTAAAAGAATGGGATGTTGTTCCGGAATCGGGGATGTATTCCTCGCCCTTTATTCTGGTTGAAAGATAAGATGTTAATGTGTTCGCGACGGAAGTTGCACCACCTTTCACGCTTGAAAAGGCCGATAAGACGGCAGCTTGCTCGCCGGGAGCTCTTCTTGTCCCGAAATCGACAAGCATCTTGCCTTGTGAAGCTTCGATTATTGCGGCCGCTCTGGTTGTAACGCCGGTTGGGTAGTCGATACATCCCAAAAGAACAGTCTCCATCAGCTGGACCTGCCAAATAGGTCCGGTAACCGTCATTACGGGGGTGTCCGGTCCGACAAAAGTGCCTTCGGGAATCGCTTCCACCGAGACATCAAGTCTGTCTAAAGCAAGTAGGTCATTATAAAGGCCTGGGGTGATTTTATGTTCGGAAAGAAGTTTCGCAAGAAACCTTGGATCAAACTTGAAATTATTGACCGTATCAATGGCGTGCTGGATTCCAGCAAGAACAACTCCTCCAAGATCGGTTGGATTGCGATAATACATCACGAAACTCCCGCGCTTATTTGGATTCTCTCCATGAAGCACAGATGCGATTCTGAACTGATAAAGATCATTCGATTCCGCATTTGCGGGAGCGATATCTCTTTCCAATCTTGGAATGCCTCCAAGTCGCGATACGGCGCGATCTCTTATGTCTAAACCTCTTGATATCAGCTTCTCGTCTCTACCTCCGAGCACATCCTTCAATACCGGATGCTCGTTCCTTTCCTGATAGTACCTTGAAACACATGAGTCCAATGTCGTTTTCATTGTGGCAGGGGTTAAATCGTCATTGAGGAAAGCTTGAATTTGATGACGACCTAATTCTGGCATATAAAAACAAGCCACAAAGCGGGATTTTAAGCCGTGGGCTGGCGTATAAAAGGTGCAAAAACGAATCCGTAGACCAGTAAATGCCGAACTCACCTCGTCATCATTAAATTGACGGCTTCCCGTCGTCGGCATATACTTGGCGCACAAGTTTAACCAAATACCAAATGATTACAAACCTGCTCAAGATTTTCGACTTAAACGAGAAAGAGAAGGAAGTTTTTACGAAACTTCTTGAATTTGGTGGACAACCGGCCTCCGAAATAGCTCGCTTACTTGAATTACCGCGCAACACGACGCGCGATATCCTGGACCGTCTTGTAAAAAAGGGGCTTCTGACCAGGACGAAGAAAGGGAACACGCAGTATTACTCGATAGAAACCTCGAAAAATATTATTAAATTTCTTGAGATAAAAAGAAAAAAAGATATAGACACGCTCGATCAGCAAATAGAATTTGTGGAAAAATTCAGCGACGAATTGCAACCGCACAAATATCACAGAACACGCCCGAAGGTTACTTTTTACGAAGGTGTTGACGGATTAAAAAGGGTTTACGAAGACTCTCTCACTTCGAGCGAAACAATCAGGGCATACGCCTCTTTGCATGAAATGTATGAAACGCTACCGGGATATTTCCCCGAGTATTTCAAAAGACGCGCAAAGAAAAAAATAAAAATTCGTGCAATATTTCCGGATGGCGAAAAGGCTCGAGAAAGAAAAGCGCTCGATGAAAAAGAGCTCCGCGAAAGCGCTCTTGTGCCATCAAATGCATTCCACTTCACGCCGGAAATCAACATCTACGACAACAAATTCATAATAGTTTCATGGAAAGAAAAACTTGCCATCATGATAGAAAGTCAGGAGATTGCGGACGCGATGAAAATGGCTTTTGAACTCAGCTGGCTTCAAGCGGAGCGGTTTGACGAAGAGAGGAAAGAGTTGAAGAAAAAGCGCTGATAAAATGATCGAGATCTTCGCCTGACATTGTTATGTCTATAAGAATTCTGATAATCTCCTGTCTTTTTGCAGACTCAAAAAGGTAATCTCGTTGTCTATTAAAGGTATCTTCGTTACATTCACAATCGCCATTGAAAACTTCCGGTAAAGTAAGCATCTCTAATAAATAAGTACTTGCCGGTCCGGATTGAAATTTCCTTAAGCGTTCAAAAAATTCCGAACAATTCTCGGCCGAATAGTCGCGGCTCGCCAATGCAGCAATTTCATCGAACCCGGCAATTAATCTCGGACAGAACCAGCAAACTTGAATATCGTAATCTCTTTCCAGTTTTTCAGCCAAGTCTTTAGGGCTGACATCTAAACCGGATAATGATATCACTCGTGATTGTCTCCAAATATTTTCATTAAAATCATCCTCCGGATCAGGAGAAGACGACACGGTTACGCCAAGTTGACCAATCCGTTCCGTTATGGCGTCGGCCCATTTTTTAATATGGACGCCTTTTCCATCATAAAGCCATAGTTTCGGTTTCGTTAACAACTCGGCAAGGTCATTTGCAAAATGTTCTTCATCAACGGCGCATTTTAATGAAGCTACGGCAACCGCCAATTGAGCAAGTGATATGCCGGATTTTATTTTAAAAGGATTGCCAAGCAGCATGTCCAGGGTTTTCGAAATCATTAAAACACCGGCACCGCTACCACAATATCTTTTGCTATAAGAAACAACATCGGCAGCGGCGGGATCATGCATGGCGTAATCTTGAGCGGAATCTATAACACAAATGGCATTTGGATATTCGGATTTGATTTCTCTCATAATAGAATCGACATCGATTCTTTCACCTGTCCTGCGGACCGAAGATATTAAAACAACGGGTTGTTCATCTTCAAGGCAAGTAGCTAAAGCGGCTTTTACATTGGCGGCTATTTTCCCGGGATCTCCACTATCTACAACCGTAACAGCGGTTCCCTTTAAGTCAATCATCGGGAGATACTCATGTTGGGTGGTTATAACATGTATTTTGCCTTGATGTTGTTTTTCCAGAACAGCTAAAAGCTTTTCCCATCCATCTCTTGTTCCCGAAGTCGGATATCCATTTTGTTGTCCGTCGGAAGCTTTTTCGCACAAGCGAACGAACTCGGTTAATAAAGGTTCATATATTTTAAATACAATATTTTGATCGTTGCATAATTCCGAAAATTTTTGAAATAACGGATACGCCCTTGGGACTGCGGCTCCTCTGAAAAAAGTCTTGCGAGATTCCGGAGCATGATGCTCTTGAATACGACAATGTAAATTGCCACTATTGGGTCTTGTCTTAACCGTTTCGACAAATGCTAATGCGATATCTTTGTTTCTGGCTTGGAAATCGGTAGGTTGTTTTAAATTTATGGCAGGGTTCATGCGTACTATCGATTCAAGCATGCCCCAGAACATTTCGAAACTGATATCCAAACATGCATTAAACGCTTCAGTAAGGACTCTTATTCTTGATTCTCCGGCGTCTTGACTATGACAAATTTCATCTATCTCGCGCACAACTTCACTATCAACAACTTTTAAAACTTTTTCGCGGACACCAATAAGCCAATTATTGAAATCGCTATCATCTTCAGGTGGCGAATCAACCAATAAAGCATGTATTCTCCCGGAAAATTGACTGGTAAACATTTCGCGAAATAAAGAGTCTTTTGTGGATTCTTCTACTTGTCTGCTTATCGCATTTTGTACGGCTTCGGCCAAAGCCATTTTAATGATTTAAAGGTGCTGATTAAACCAGAAAAACGACCCGGTGTCCAGTCATCATAGTGCGGATTTGGTCTAGTCGAAGCCGTTTTTGGCTATCGGTGTCCATGAAAAGATGATAACATCCATTTCCAATTTTTAAATATGGCGAACCTAAATCTAAAAGTAATAGTTGGAGATACGCCTTTGGCACAAGCAGCTTACCAAAGGATTGAACCGGCGCTGACAAGCGAGGGAGTTGCTATAGTTAAGCATGCAGAGGATGCCGATTGCAGACTGGTTTTTGGTGGAGATGGGACAATGTTACAAGAAGCACGCAGAGATCTAAGGAGAGGATACAACGGAGAACCGGTCCCGATTTTTGGTATCAAAGCCGGAAACCCAAGAAGTATGGGAATGCTTTTGAATGATGTCGCCGGAGAAGAACCTGATGCCGTGATAGAAGCAATCAGGAATGGCATATACCAAAGATTTTATTATTTAAAAGTCGTGATAGAAGGCATAAATGGGAATTCCCGTACGGAATTCGTTTTTAATGATGTAACAACCATAAGAGCTAATGCCCAAACCGCAGCTACAAATGTGTTTTTGGATGGTAGGCTGATAAAAGAACGCGCAATGGGAGACGGGATGTTGATTTGTACACCGCAAGGTTCGGCGGCATATAGCTTAAAAGCCGGAGGAACTGTGACGCCGGACTTGGGTACAATTCAACTGACAGGTATAGTTTCGGATTTAAGAAGCCTTGCTTTCAGGGAAGATGCACTTTTAAGGCTTGAAGTTTTGGAGGCACAAAAAAGACCGCAAAGAGCCGAAGGAGATGGCAGGATTTTAATGAGAAAAATACGAGCAATTGAAGCGCGAAAATCAAAAATATTTTCAACAATAATGTTTATGGCGGAACAGAGCTTCAACGAAAAAATGATAGCGGAAGCCTTGAGAACGGGAAGGCGTTAATTTAGAATGCGATTATGAAATGCAAAAAATGCGGCAACAATCTAGTCATAAGGATCGACAAAGGCGAAGAAATTATTTCTTGCCTGAAAAAAGTCTGTGAAGAAAACGGTATTCGCGCGGGTGCGGTAACAGGTATAGGCGCATTAAGTAAGGCGGAAGTGGGATTGATAGATTTGAAAACCAAACAGTATAAAACGAAAAAGTTCGAAGGAATTTACGAGGTCATATCACTTACCGGCAATGTCACGATGATGGACGGGCAGGTCAGATTGCACTTACATGTAGCTCTTGGCGATGAGGATTTGAACCTAATCGGTGGACATCTGTTCCATGGCGAAGTTGGAGTTACTTGCGAGGTTATAATTACGAAACTGGATATGGATATTGGGAGGAAGCTGGATCCTGAATTGGGGGTAAACCTACTTGACTTCTAACCGAAAGGTGTTAAGATGAAACGCCTTTATTTTAGTTAAAATGTGGCATAGATATACGCAGGAACTTTTGATCGATGAAGCTGCCCAGGATGATACACATGGGTGCCAACTGGAAGATTTCGGGTTGGGAAGGCATCCTTTTGCCGTGGTCAATTCTGATCATAGATACGCGATTTTACATATCGATCATCCACATGAACTTGATGCAGAAGATCTATCAGGAGAAAAACCTGCTGACATCGTTGAAGTCTTATTCAGCGCGGAATGTCCGGAAAGATTAATGCCAATCATTCAAGGAGCAATTTTGGTGATGGTTGATTCAAATGACCCAAATGCATGGCGACATGCTATAAAATTAAAGGTGCTTTTTCATTCAGGAGTATTAACTCCTCCAACAAGAGTGGTACAGCACACTCTTTTTGGATATATGGATGGGAGTGAAATACAGGGGTATAGAGGGCTAACAGAAGAAGAAGTACGACGATCGGGATTTAGATTGCCATCAAATAATAGAATTGGTGGTTTTGTCAGCGGAGCTGAAATAGCAGAAGTACTTGTCAGAAAGAGGGAACGACAAACTTCCATAGGCATAGTCGCCTCGAAACCAGTCAGGGCAGCCATTTTAAGGTTGCTTCTTGCGCAGAATGACATTGAAAGACGGAGGAAGTAGAAGTGGTAAGAATCACCCCTGTATGAACTTAAACTTCTCCCCATCAAACAACCCTTTGTCGGATAACTTCAGTTTCGGTATTACAAGTAGCGCCATAAACGCGAGAGTCATGAAAGGTGCATGCAATTTCGAACCGAGTTTTTTTACCTCATGAGAAAGCAACGAGTATTTTTTCGCAACTAAATATCCGTTTTGATCGGACATAAGTCCGGCAATTGGTAAGGCGAGAAATTGCTTAATTCCACCTCCTACGACGGCAAGTCCACCTTTGTTTTTTATAACCAAATTAACAGCCTCGCAAATATCCT
>JBAYGX010000028.1:0-14747 GCA_041666465.1 Candidatus Altimarinota bacterium | reverse complement strand
GTGTTGCCGTTTGTGGAAAGGACTTCGAACTGTTTTTCACCGTCCACATTAGCCAATTCGAGTATTGAGATGTCGAAAGTTCCACCTCCGAGATCAAAAACAGCCACTTTTTTGTCTTTTCCGCCCTTTTTGTCCAAGCCGTATGCAAGAGCTGCCGCGGTTGGTTCGTTTATGATTCTTTTTACTTCAAGTCCCGCTATTTTTCCAGCGTCTTTTGTGGCTTGTCTTTGAGAGTCATTGAAGTATGCTGGAACGGTTATGACAGCTTCCGTTATTGTTTCTCCGAGATATTTTTCAGCATCGGCTTTTAATTTTTGCAGTACCATTGCGGAAATTTCAGCCGGGCGGTGTTGTTTCCCATCAAGCATGATTTCCGCTTCTTTATCTTTGCCCTCCACAACTTTAAATGAAACTTTTTGTAAATCGCCTTTTACTTCTTTGTATATTCTTCCTATAAATCTCTTTGCCGAATAAATTGTGTTTTCATAGTTTGTAACGGCTTGTCTTTTTGCCGGTGTGCCTACGATTCGTTCGCCGTCTTTTATCGCAACGACGGATGGTGTTGTTCGTGTACCTTCAGCATTTGTTATAACGACAGGTTCTCCGCCTTGCATATACGCGACGCATGAGTTGGTTGTTCCAAGATCGATGCCTATTATTCTGGACATGAGAGTTTTTAGTTAAGAAGTAAAGAGAGGACTTAGGACCTAGTGAAGATAGTGAGCTAGGGAAGAGGGGAGAATTAAGAGAGGACCTAGTAGGCTAGTGAACTAGTTAAAATTAAGAATTAAGAGGGTAAATTAGCAGAGGGGATTGTAGAGTGCTAATTCAAATTGGTCAAGTGCAACGATGATTATATATGATAGGTTGAGTTTCGCTAGCGTGATATGGCTTGATGTGTTCTTGCGTTACTTCAGATATCTGTCTATATTGTTTTTGTCAATAATTTTTTGACATAAAAATCCTAATCTTTTTATATGTTGCAGGTTTTAATAAAATTTGGATTGTCAGACAAAGAGGCGGGTGTTTATATGGCTCTTTTGCAGCTTGGTCCGTCTTCCGTTACCGATGTTGCAAAAAAGGCGAGGGTTACCAGAACCAATGCTTATCATTTGCTTAGTTCTCTTGAGCTTCGCGGGCTTGTGAATTCTCATGAAGAAAAGAGTAAAATAATTTATTCTGCAGAAAATCCGGATAGATTGATTATGATGCTTAAGGAGGAGATTGCTATAAAAAAACAACAACTTGAAGGGGCTCAAAAAATTCTTCCGGAACTAAAAAGTTTATATAACGATCCGGAAGGTAAACTTAAGGTTCGTTTTTATGAAGGCGTTGAAGGTGTTATAAGTGCTTATGAAGATACCCTTCATTCCAATACTCCGATATTGGCTTATGCTTCAGTTGAACATCAGTATGCTTTTTATCCCGGTTATTTCCCGGAGTATTACGAGAGAAGAACGGAATTATCCATCCCGGTTAAATGTATTTTGGCTTATAGTAAAGATTCTTTTAGGATTAGGAATCTTGACGAGGAACAGATAAGAAAAACCTATATCGTGCCTTCTCGTTTTGCGATATCTCCTGAAATTAATGTTTATGGTAATAAGATTGCAATAATGTCTCTTAAAGAAAAATTTGGTGTTATTATTGAAAGTAAAGAGGTTGCTGATGCATTTTCAAAGCTTTTTGAATTGGCTTACGAAAGGGCGAAAGAATATGATGTCAAGGCTGGTGACAAGTATGACCCCAAGATTGAGGCGTCATTTGGGAAAACGGATGCTTGTAAAAAACGAGCTAGTTAGTTGACAGCCTTGTCGAGAAGTTGTACAATAAGAGGTCGATATTGGTTAATTTTTTTATTATGAAAGATGTAAATTATCGTTTTTGGAATGAGTATTATCCCGTTGTGAAATCTAAATTCGTAGGGGTTTTGCCTGATGAAGTTAAGGATTTCCACAAGGCGGAAACTGACAAGATGATAAGTTTGGTAAAAAAGGGTCAAAGATATTTATTTATCGGATGCGGGGATGGTCGCGAATTTGAGCCAATTATTGATATGGATATTCAAATTGTCGGTGTTGATTATGTTAAATCTGTTATTGATGAGTGTAATGATAAATTTAAAAATAGAAAAAATGTTTCAGCTATTGTGTCGTCTGCTCAGAATATTTCTTTTGAAGATGCCAGTTTCAATGGTGTTTTTATCCTTTATAATAATTTAAGTGTTCTTGGTGAAAGGATTCCGATTTTGAAAGAAATAAAAAGAGTTCTTAAAAAAGGTGGGTTCCTTTTTGGTACGGTTTACAACGAGTATGCTAAAGATGTCCAGGTTGAGTCTTATAAGGGGTTGGATATGGACTATTTGAGGCACGATGATGAAACTGTTACCGTGATTTCAAAAAATGGCATTACTTATACCTCCGGAAGATGGGCTGAAAAGCGTTTGAAAAAGTTGTTTTCAAGTGTCGATTGGAGCGTAAATGTTAAGCCGCTTACATCGATTTCATGGGAATATGTCGCATACAATGATTAAAAAAAATTTAATCATAAATTACTCCTTGTGCTCTCGTGTGCCAGTAATTGACCTTAAAGCATTTGGATTCTCCACAGTTTGTCCAGAGAGGAAGAAAACTGATTGCGAGAATCATTATTATTAGTGCGATTATTAAGCCTAAGATTTTTAATGTTTTTTTGTTCATTTTACTGCTCCTCCATCTCCAACTTTTACTTTTGATGGTTTGATTGCAAATCCTTTAAACGCGAATCCTTTTTCGAGCTCTTCGGTTATTATGTCTTTTTCTCCCGGACCTTGCATTACCGCTTCGTGAAAATTCGGGTTAAATTTTTCTCCGATTGCTTTTATTTCTTCAAGTCCGATTGCCGCAAGGGTGTTCAGTAGCTGTTTTTCAATTGCCTGGATGCCATTTACCCATTCATTGTCTTTTAAGTTTTCCGGTAAATGAGAAAAAGCTCTTTTAAGATTGTCGACTATTGGGAAAAGCGACTTGATCAGTTCCGCATTTGCAAAAATCTTGAGGCCTTCGCGTTCTTCGTCAACTCTTCGGCGAAAATTCTGGAGATCTGCCGCCGCTCTTTTCGCAGTTTCCATGAGTGAGGCATGTTCTTCTTGCAGTTTGGCAAGTTGGAGTTTGAGTTCGGTTGTTGGCATAAGAGATAGGACTTAGGAACTAGTGAAGATAAGAGAGGACCTAGTAAACTAGTGAAGAGAGTGAGCTAGTTAAGAGGGGATAAGAAAGGACTTAGTTTCTAGAGAAGATAGTGGGCTAGTGAAGAGGGGAGAAGAGAAGATTTAGTTGGTGATTAATTTGGAAACTTCTTTGAGCAGTGCCTTATTGTATGCGTATGCCATGCGGCAAGGACCGAGGATGCCTATGAATCCTTTGAATCCGTTGATTTCATAAGTTGTTACTATGATACTACAGCTATCCATTTGTTCCATTAAGTTTTCTTCTCCGATAAAAATCCCAACATCTTCTCCGATATTTAGCGATTCCAGTGTTTTGATTAGGTTTGTCCCTTCTTCGAGTACTTCTATCACATGTCTTGCATTAAGCGGGTTTTCGATAAATTCCGGTTGTTTCAATATGTTTGAAACACCGAGATAAAAAGTTCTGTTGTTGTCTGGAATCGTTGCGAAACTTATGTTTGATGTTGCTTGAGAAAGTAGGGCGACGGCATCGTAAATTTTTTCTTTAACTTTTTTAATTTTGTATTCTTGATAAACTTTTTTTATGTTTTCAAGCGCAAGTGATTGGGCCTTTTCAAAATCCTCAAGCCGTTCTACATATAATCTATAACCGGCCGAGGTTGGGATTCTTCCTGCGGATGTATGAGGTTGTGTTATCAGTCCAAGCTCTTCGAGTTGAGCCATGTCATTGCGGATTGTTGCCGTACTGACCGAAAGGTTGTAACTGATTACGATCGTTTTTGACCCAACAGGTTCGGCAGTTTCTATAAATTGCTTTATTATGGCGTGAAGAATCTTTTGTTTGCGTGGGTCGAGAGGGAGCATGAGAAGGACCTAGGATTTAGTAAACTAGTGAAGAGTTTAGAAGGAGGGGAGCGGATTTGCAAGACGATTGACTGCCATGTTGGTTTATGCTATTAATTCCGCTCTTTAATTTAATTTTAAATTTATGGTTCCACATGAGGATCCTATGATTCGTACGATAGAATTATTAGGTGGTGTCGGGTTTTCCAGTTTTTCCAGTGAGCAAGATCACGTGAGGTTAGAACAGGTTGAAAGGACTCCTTCTCAAGCATTGGAGCATGCCGGGTTGAGGTTGTTTGGATTGGTTGAAAAGGGTATGGAAAGTCATGGGGAGGATGGTGCGGTGAATTTGGCAGCTGGTTATTCTGTCGTGTTGCCTTTGAAAATCGAACATCCTTATATGGGGGCAAAACGCGAATTGGAAATAAGCATTCATAGTCCGGCTGGTAGTTCTTTTCGCTATGATCATGTTTATTGTGTCGGCGTGTTTGTCCCGGACGACAATAAGTTCCCGCCACATGTTGAGGTTTTATTATCGTCCTCTAATCCTTCCAATGGTTTTCGTGTTGATTCGAGAGGCACCGATGGCAAGCCAATACCTGTTAATCAACATCAAGTTAATGAGATTATTAATTTACTGGAAGAACTTTCTGATAAAATTGAAGCTGAACAGAAAGGTGTTGTAAGGAGTATTGTTAGGCTTTTCAGAAAGTATTTAGGAGGTCCAATCCTTGAAGAGTAGAATTCCCTTTTATAATTACTTTTTCTTTTGTAAAAGGATGTGTGAATTCGATTTTCCAGGCGCGTAAGAAAAATTGTCCTTTACCTTTCAGCTTGCGTTGATAGTTGTTATTAAAAAGCCTGTCTCCGTATTCCGGATCGAGTACAAGTGGATTTTTTATCATTGCGAGGTGTTTTCTGATTTGGTGTTTTCTACCAGTTTCTATTACGACTTCCAATAAAGATGTTGGGCCGAATTTTTTGATGATTTTGTAGTGGGTGAGGGCAGGGACTTTTATATTTGCCGTTCTGGCATCAAGAGGAATTTTTATCGTGCTTTCTTCGAATCGCGGAACGCCTTTTACGAGTGCCAGGTATGTTTTTTTTGTATCTTCTTGTCTCAAAATATTCTCAAGTTTTTTTCGATCGTGTTCGTGTTTGCCAAACAAAATTAGTCCAGATGTGTTTTTGTCGAGACGATGTAAAAGATAAGGTTTGAAACCTTTTTCGTTCAAATCTGCCCACCTTCTTACCATACCCTGGATTGTTTTTGATTCAGGAATATATTCCGCGGGTACGGAAGCAATGCCTACCGGTTTATCGACTGCCAGTAGGTGGGAGTCTTCGTAAAGGATTTTTATCGATGAATCCATCTAGTGGGCTAGTGAAGAAGTGAAGAGAGGACTTAGGACCTAGAGAAGATAGTTGGCTAGTGAAGAGGGGAGAAGAGAGGACCTAGGAGCTAGTGAAGATAGTAAGCTAGTAAAGAGGAGAGAAGAGAGGACCTAGGAGCTAGAGAAGATAGTGGACTAGTGAAGAGAAGATGAAGAAAAGAGAGGACCTAGTGAATTAGTGAAGATAGTAGCTAGTGAAGAGGGGGAAAAAGAGGGGATTAAGATTACTGATTAATATAAGCGGCCAATTCTACAAGTCTTACCGAATAGCCCCATTCGTTGTCGTACCAAGCCAAAACTTTTATCATATTCCCGCTAATAACCATTGTTGATTCGGCATCGACTATTGAAGATCTGTTGTCTTTTACGAAATCGCTTGAAACCAAAGGTTCATCGCAATATCCGAGGATGCCCTTTAAGTAAGTTTCGGAAGCTTCTTTTAATGCTTTGTTTACTTCTTCGACCGTTACAGAAACATTTACTTCGCATACCAAGTCTACAATGGAAACCGTTGGGGTTGGGACTCTTACGGAAAGACCGTTTAATTTGCCTTTTAATTCAGGGATGACTTCTCCGATCGCTTGTGCGGCACCCGTTGAAGTCGGAATCATATTTAGGCTTGCCGCTCTTGCGCGGCGCATGTCTCCCTTGTGCGAGGCATCTAATATATTTTGATCATTTGTATAAGAGTGGATTGTTGTCATCATGCCTTTTATGATGCCGAATTTATCGTTTAATACTTTTATTACAGGCGCCAGGCAGTTTGTTGTGCAAGATGCGTTTGAAACGATTTTGTCGGTTTCCGGATTGAATGATTGCTGATTTACTCCTATTACAATTGTTCTATCAAGGTTTTTGCCCGGAGCGGAAACTATAACTCGTTTTGCACCCGCTTTAAGATGCTTTTCCGTACCGGCGCGGTCTCGAAATACTCCTGTTGATTCGATTACGACATCTATTGCGAGGTCTTTCCATGGTAGTTTTTCCGGATCTCTTTCCGCAGTTGTTACGATTTCTTTACCGTTTATAATAATACTATTGGAATCTTTTACTTTTACATCTCCTTTTAGCTGTCCATAGATTGAGTCGTATTTAAGGAGGTGGGCCAGGTTCGCATTTGGGGATGGGTCGTTTATTGCGATTACATCTACCAAGTCCGCCATAAGGTTGGCACGGAAAAATGCTCGACCAATTCTTCCAAATCCATTTATTGCAACTCGTGGTTTCATGTGAGGGGAGAGGTTATAGTTTATAGTTTATGGGAATTAAGAATTACGAAAAGGATTATACTGGACAATTATTGTGTCAATCGATTGGAA
The DNA here is from genome assembly GCA_041666465.1 of Candidatus Altimarinota bacterium. Lineage (GTDB taxonomy): Bacteria > Patescibacteriota > Gracilibacteria > UBA1369 > UBA12470 > XYC2-FULL-41-22. The sequence goes on along the minus strand of JBAYGX010000028.1, from coordinate 8,022 downwards.
CTTACGCAATGGTCTTGACCATTTTCTTAAAGTGTTTTTAAGTATTCCCGTATGAATACTGATTGGCGGAAAATTATTTCGGTTTTAAAAAGTGGCGGGGTGGTTACTCATCCGACCGATACTTGTTATGGTTTGGCGTGTGATATTTTTAACGAGAAAGCCGTTTATAAGTTGTACAAGCTTAAGCAAATGCCAAAAGATAAGCCGCTTAGTATCATAGTTGGGTCGTTGGATCAGGCTAGGGAGTATGGGATTTTTAACGAGATTGCTCTTGAATTGGCCGGCAGGGGATGGCCGGGGGATTTGACCTTGGTCTTGAATCGTACAGATAAGGTCCCGGTTTATTTAAATAGGGGTGTCGATACGATTGGGATTAGAGTTCCAGGTGATAAATTTACCCTTGAGATGCTTAAGATGTGGGGAGGACCATTATCGACTACGAGTGCCAACTTGAGTGGTGGCGCGAATCCGTATTCTTCGGGAGAAGCGCTTAGGGGTGATTATGTTGTTGAAGTCGGGCATATACCTGTTAAAAAACCATCGACAATCGTTAGGGTTGTTGGCGATAAGGTTGAGATATTGAGACAGGGTGAGCTTGAGATTTCGCGATAATTGCGTACAAAATTGTTATACAATAAAACGCCTTGCCTGCAATTAAATCCATTCCTTGTTTAACGGGAGTGGTCTTCCGGTTTGTTTAAATTTGGCTTTGACCGATTTTTATTTATCGATTATTTTTTCAACACAAACTGCATAAAAAAGTTATACACAGTTTGTACACAAGTTTTGAACACAAAAATAAAGTGCATATACCGGTTTTGAAAGAGGAGGTGATTGAATTTTTGAATCTGAAGGAGGGTGATCGCGTTGTCGATGCGACGCTTGGGCTCGGAGGGCATGCTAAAGAGATTTTGAAACGGATTGGGAAGAGCGGGCATTTGTATGCATTTGAACAGGATGAGCGGAATCTGGTGGTGGCAAAAGAGAATTTGAAGGAGTTTAGAGAACAGGTTACCTACTTTCATTATAATTTTGCTTCTTTGAAAACTTGCCTTAGTGATGCGAATGCTTCCTCTATTAATGCTGTGTTTTTTGATTTAGGGCTTTCGTCTCCGCATGTGGATGATGCTTCCAGAGGTTTTTCCTTCAAATCTGAAGGTCCTCTCGATATGAGGTTTGATCAAAGACAAAGTTTGACCGCTAGAGAAATTGTTAATAAGTGGTCTGAAGAGAAGTTGGTGGAGATTTTTTCCAAGTACGGGGAGGAGCGAATGTCGAAAACAGTTGCCAGGGATATTGTTTCCAGAAGGAAAAGTAAACCTTTTGAGACAACGACCGAACTGGCGCATTTTATAGGACTTATCAAGAAAAGGTTGCATGAAAAACATGATCCTGCGACTCAAGTGTTTCAGGCCTTGAGAATTGCGGTTAACAGAGAACTTCATGTTCTCGTTGATGCTCTTACTCAAGCAGTTGATGTTGTTGGCGCAGGGGGAAGGATTGTCGTAATCAGTTATCATTCGATGGAAGACAGGATTGTGAAAAATGTGTTTAGAGATTTATCGAAGGATCTTGAGGATCCGAACGAACCTTTCATTCATAAGGTTATAAGGGGAAAACAGCTTGAAATTTTAACAAAAAAACCAATTCGGCCAGCGGCTAAGGAAGTTACTGAAAATATGAGGGCAAGGAGTGCGAAGATGAGGGTGGCAGAGAGGACCTAGGAACTAGAGAAGATAGTTGGGGCTAGTGAAGAGAAGAAGAAAGGACCTAGTTTCTAGAGAAGATAGTGAGCTAGAGAAGATAAGAGAAGAGAAAGAGAGGACCTAGTAGACTAGAGAAGATAGTAAAGATGCTAGTAAAGAGGTGATGAAAAAAGAAAGGGAAAATACAACTTATTAAAATACTATGGAAAGTCAGAAAATTTTATCGCTTACATTAACATTAATTTATCTGTTTCGAGACCTGTTTTATGCGGGAATCGAAGAGGCTAAAGCAAACAAGTAAATATGGGTCAATTCATGATGACAAATCAGGGGTATGCAGTAAGGGGTATAAGGAGAACTACCCTTAAATCGCAAGTAAATCTTGGGCTTGTTTCGCTAATGATGGTGATTTTCTTTTTGATTACGGTCATGGGACTTATTTCTTTGACATCGCTTAATTCACAGGCAACGAAAGGATATGAAATTAATAAACTGGAGGCTGAAAGGGCGGAGCTGGTTTCCGATAGCGAGGCGAATGATAAACTGATTCTGGATGCTATGGCGCTTGATACGATAAGTCAAAGTGCCATTGTTAAGAGTATGGTTAGACCAGGTACCGATGAAATTGCATATGTTGCACCTTTGACGACGATTGCGAGTAGGGCGTATTGAAGAAGAGAGGACCTAGTAGGCTAGAGAAGATAGTGAGCTAGTGAAGAGGAGAAGAGAGGGCCTAGTTTCTAGAAAAGATAGTAAGCTAGTGAAGATTAAAGAAGGAGAGGATGTTGTTCTGTTTTTTCTTGAGATTTACGATTGTTTTCGGATTTACGCTTGTTGAGTTTGCGGTTTTTCTGATTGAGAATCCGGATTCTACGCATAGAATCGCTTGAACCAATAGGTTTAGTTTTATTCGGCATCTTTTTAGTGGTGTATTTGAGATATCGGAAAAAATGTTTCCACAACGACTGCATCTATATTTTTTAATTAAAGTTTTCCCGTTATAGATGCTCAAATTGTAGTTTTTGCATTTGAGGCAAAATATCTTTTTCGGCCATTGTTTTTTGCGTACAAAATCAAGGCATTTTTCTTCTGAGTCGAGGAGCTTCGTAAGTTTATTTAGCTTCATACCGTTAAATGGTACAATCCCGGGTGTCTTTTTGCAAGATGAGCTTGTTCTGTAAAAGTTATGTATTATATTAAACTTGTAATTTAAAAATGTATTTTATGGCTAGTGCGGCAGATGCGTTTGGTGGTTATACTAAAAATCAGCAAAGGGAATTAAGTTTTGCCATTATTGCAGTTTCTTTGGGGGCGGAGTTGAGGAGTGCGGTTCCTGCGCTAATTAGTAATATAAAGGTTTTTGTTAGGCGTAAAATCGAATTATCCAGGTCTAAAAAAGATATAAGCGAGGCGGATCAAAAATATTTAAATTTGTTGCTCGAGATTGAAAAAATCTCTCCAGGTTTTGATGGGTTAAAGAGATTGGAAGATTTGAAAAATCATACGGATGTCTCTTCCGCTACCGAATTGTTTAGGGAATGTTTTTCGATGCTTCCATCTGTTTTGCGAGATCCGTGTTTTGGTGTTTTTACGCAAGTACCAAATTCTCTTTCCAATTTCGCAAAATTTATGACCGGTTGGCATTATTCCGGCGATGGATATTCCGGTCCTCCAAAAGGTTTTTCCGAGCCGTTTTCAGGTTTTGATAAGATAGTTAATGCGCTAATGGGACATCCGCGTTGTAGGGCTGAAGCTGGAAAACAAGCAAAGGCATGGGAGAAATGGCAAGCTGCACATGCAAAAAAAGCTGCCTGATTTTTTTCGGGTTTCAAAAAACGCTTAAATATTGTATCTTTAAATGCGTGGATTTTTTAATTTTAAATAAAAATTTATATGTCTCAAATTCCTGCAATTGCCGAGTTTTCCAAAAAAAATAATCCTAATGTTAGAGAGCTTGAAGGCGGATATGTGTTAAGTAATCTAAAAACTCTTCTTACCAAGGCGCGTGCTGAAGGATATGGAGTTGTTGCAATTAATCAGAGGTCTAAATATGTCGTTGAGGCGACTCTTGAGGCGGCTTGGCAGGCCAAGTCTCCGGTTATTTGTGAGGTGGCGGAAAGTGAAGCCAAGTATTGCAATATGGCGCCTGCGCGATTGTCGGATCTTGTGCATGAAGGAATTCGTAAAATGTATAAAAAATACGGTTATTTCGTTCCGGTTTGTTTGCATATGGATCATGTGCAGAAAGATTTAACGACAATTGATCGTGCTGTGGAGGCCGGTTTCTCTTCAGTTGAGGCGGATTTGTCCAAGTTGCCCTTGGTGGAGAATGCGGCTAAGTGTGCGGAGATTGTTACCAAATTACATCCACTTGGTGTTTCGGTTGAGGTTGAAGAGGGGGAGATCGGTGCGGCAAGTGCGCTTTCCGATCCGAATATTGATGCAAATATTGAATCCTATTATACGAAAGCCGAGGATGCGAAGAAGTTGTGTGAGCTTACGATGCCGGATGCGATTGCGATTTTTGTTGGAAATGGGCATGGGCAGTATTTGAAGGAACCGAAGATTGGGTTCGACAGAATTAAAGAAGTTGCAGAGTTGGTAAATCCTATGGGTGTGAATGTGGTGCTTCATGGCGGGAGCGGCTTGGCGATTGAAGTTTTCAATAAGGCTATTGATTCCGGCGCTTCGAAAATGAATTATGCGACGACGATTTCGGATATTTTGTTTAAGGCGTTGCCGGAAAGTTTCATTGCAGAAATGGATGCGAAGGCGGCTGAATTGAAGACGGATAGGAGAAAAGTCTTGTATTTATTTGAGGAAAAAATGGATGTGCTTGATCCGGCTGTTTTGAAAAAAGCTGTTGATGATATGTCGGGACATATTATTATGATGATGAAGAAGGGGTTTAAGAGTGCGGGGAGAGCTAGCTAGGACCTAGTAAAGCTAGTAAGCTAGTTAAGATTAAGATAGGACCTAGGAACTAGAGAAGATAGTGGGCTAGTGAAGATTAAGAGAGGACCTAGTTAGCTAGAGAGGATAGTAAAGAGGCTAGTAAAGAGAAGAGAATTAAGAGAGGATTTAGTTTCTAGAGAAGATAGTTAGCTAGTGAAGAAAAGAGAAGAATAAGAAAAATTTAACCTTAATTTCAAAATAAAATGAAAAAAATGAAACTTGGTCTTGTTGCGATTTTGATTGTTGCACTTTTTGCAGCGCAGGCTTCCGCGAGTATGTTTGCGAAAACGGAAGTTGATCCAATGGATGCATTGATTCCGCAAGATACTTTGATTCTGGCGAAATTTAATCTTACAAATGTTTCGGATTCGATAAAATCCGTTTATAACGAATTACTTGGTGGGATTCAGTCTCAAGATGATATTGCCGTGTTGTTGCAAGATATTTTTGATGATCAAGTTGCGATGGGAGTAATGCTTAACGATTCAGATTCCGGAATATTTATAATTACCAATGTTACGGATGAAGAATATACCGAATTCGAGACTCAAATCACTTCGGATGTTTCAATCGAAACGAGTACTTATTTTTCACGCATTGGCGATTATCTTGTGGTTGCCGATTCCGAATGGATGCTGCAGATGATTTCGGATACTTATTCCGCCGGGACCGGAATTGCAAATAGCGATTATTATAATCAGGTACGCGAATCGTTTCTTGATGACGACTTCATGGAGTTCTATATGGCTATGCAGTCGGATTTCATCTCTCAGTTGGGTTTGAGTTCCGAAGGAGAATCCACAATGCTTGATGCAATAAAAGCTTTTGGTTTCTCGATAGAGAATACCGATGATGGATTGCGCTTAAAATCTTACAGTGTGACTGATAGTGCCGTACTTGCGGAGCTCGGGATAGATTACACGAATAGTGTTGGTACGCCGGATTTATATAATTTTATGCCATCCGATTCGCCGATTTTTTATACAGAAGGATTTAATATTAAACAAAGCTGGGATGCGCTTGTTAATACCGGGGAGATGGACTCTTACCAAAGTGATATCGAGACCGAGTTTCAAGATGCGATTGGGGTTGATTTCAATGATGGTTTTATGTCGTTACTTGAAAACGGAGTCGCTTTTTCGATTCAAGATAGTGGAGAGTTTTTACCGTCTTCTACGGTGATGATTGATGTTAACGGTCAGGAGAATAAGGCGCAACTTTTTCTAAATGGGTTGGTTACTTATGTGTGGGATTTAATGAAAACCGCTGATGATGTAAATGTTATTGACGAGAATACAATTTCTGTAAATAACACGGATGGCGATATGACGATTACGAAATCTGAAAATGAAATGCTTGGTGGAGATTTTACTCAATTTACAATTGAGTTTGTTCAGAAAGAAACTGATAATCCTTATCAGATTTTCTTGCCGGTTGATGCTCTTACTTATGAAATTTCACTTGGTGTAACAAGTGATGGGATACTTCTGTTGTCGACAAATAAAAGTATTGAAAGCGATTACGGTCAGGGGATTGATGAGTTCGATTTGAGCGAAAAAGTTCTTAGTGTTGTTAGTTATTTCAGTATGGATAATATTGGTGTTTATGTGGATCGCATGCTTTCCGACATGATTGATGCAAATGAAGATGTGGATACTTCTTCTTTCCAAGATGCGAAGGATTCGATGGATGGATTCTTCGGTATTTTCCACGATGTATATTCCGAGTCTGTGTCGACCAATGATTACAGTACGGAAGATGTTATTGTTGACATGGACATGGATAAGTTAACTGACTTGTGGGTTGAGTTTTTGAATGCGACAATCGGAGTTCAAGATGGGGTTGATACATATTCAAATTCTCAAACAACATTCGAAGATGTTTCGGGAGGTGAATGGTATACGGATGATGTTTATTATCTTAAAACCGAAGGTGTTGTGACCGGGTACGAAGATGGTTCGTTTGCTCCTTCAAATGACATAACAAGAGCGGAATTTACAACCCTATTGGTTAGGGCTCTCCGGGAAAAAGGCTATCTTACCGATGTGGCTGCCAGTGATTCGTATGAGAGTTTATTTAAGCTTATTGATACTGATACATATTCATTTTCATTTGAAGATGTTTCTGATTATGATTGGTATGCGGATGATTTATATATCGCGAGAGAAAATGGCATAATAACCGGCTATGAGGATGGCACTTTTAAACCGAATGAGCCTATAACTAGAGCTGAGGCTGTCCAGATGATTGCGAACTGTCTTGATATTGTCGTTATTGCTGAAAACGCAGGTTCTTATGCCATCCAAGAGTTTCCTGATGTTTCCGGTGGGCAATGGTATTACGATGCTGTTTCCGAGGCGCAAATGAGAGGGATTGTTAGCGGAACCGCGGATGGAATTTTTGAGCCGACTCGTTATATTAACAGAGCTGAGAGTGCGAAAATAATAAGTCAATTCATGGAGGTGGTGGAAGAAAATAGGATTTAGGACCTAGTTAAGATAGTTAACTAGTAAAGATGAAGAGAATTAAGAGATGAATTCGAATCCTTAATTTAAGAAGATCTTATATGAAGAATATAATAATTGGACAGTCGGGTGGACCTACACGAGTGATCAATCAGAGTCTTGTCGGTGCGATTAAAGAAGCGAAAAAACAATCCGATATTGGGAAGATTTTCGGAATGAAATTTGGTATTAAAGGTGTGCTTAATGAGGAGTTCGTGGACTTGCGAGAGGTTAGCGATGCGGATCTTGATTTGATTGCAAATACGCCGGGGTCTGCGCTTGGCAGTTGCAGGCATAAACCGACCGATGAAGATTGTGTGAAGATTTTTGAGGTTTTAAAAAAGCATGAAATAAATTATTGGTTTTATATCGGTGGGAACGATTCGGCGGAAACCGCTTATATCGTGAGTGAAATTGCAGGTGAAAAAAAATATGATTTACAAGTTTTTCACATACCGAAAACGGTTGATAACGACTTGATGATGACGGATCACTGTCCCGGATATGGGAGTGCGGCCAGATATATTGCCGAGTGTTTTCTTGGTAACGATCTTGATAATCGTGCGTTGAAAGGTGTAAAAATCGATATCGTGATGGGTCGAAATGCCGGATGGCTTACCGCAGCTTCCGCGCTGGCGAAGGTGCAAGAAGATAGTGGTCCTCATTTAATCTATTTGCCTGAGGCGCCGAAGAGTCTTGATGAAATCGTGTCTGAAATTGATGTCGTTTATGGGCGCTTGGGAAGATGTGTTGTTGCGGTTTCGGAAGGTGTTCGCGGAAAGGATGGAGTTTTATTGGCGGAGGCGTTTTCGCGCGAGACTGATGCGCATGGGAATATCCAGTTGTCCGGAAGTGGG